>CALRVU010000027.1:0-13699 GCA_943371685.1 Bordetella parapertussis
CATGAAGCCTGCCGGCAAGGTCCAGTAGCCGTGGCGGGGCTCGATGTTGCGTCGGCAAAGCAGCACCTTGTCTTCCCAGACCGGAATGGTGCCGACCACGTTCAATGGGTTCTCGTAGTGGACAAGGCCGCAGCCGCTGCAGACCGCGCGCGGCCGGTTGTCGTCGGCGGGCACCCGGTAGACCGTGGCCTGACCGCAGGCGCGGCAGTGCTGGATGGATCGAGAGAGCTGCATGGCGGCAGAGTTTAGCGGGCGGCCATGGCATCATCACTCCACCCTTGCTTGTCCACCTGTTGCCATGTCAGCTTCCCTGCTTGTGTTCGATGCACCCGAGCCCGTTTGCGTGCCGGTCAGCACCGGTGGCGCATTCCCCGTCCGGCGGATCTACTGCGTCGGCCGCAACTACGCAGAGCACGCCATCGAGATGGGTCACAGCGGGCGAGAGCCGCCATTCTTCTTCATGAAGCCGGCCGATGCGCTGCTCGTGGTGCCCGAGGGCCAGACCGGCGAGATGCACTATCCCGGTCTGACGGCCGACCTGCACCATGAGGTGGAGCTGGTGGTGGCCATCGGACGCGGCGGCCGGCAGATTGCCGCGGCTGATGCACTGGACCATGTCTGGGGCTATGCCGTCGGTCTGGACATGACACGCCGCGATCTGCAGGCTGGCATGAAGAAGTCCGGTCGCCCCTGGGAGATTGCCAAGTCCTTTGATGAGTCAGCGCCGATCGGGCCGATCACGCCCGTCAGCGTCTGCGGAGAACTGCTGAAGGGCGTGATCACCCTGGCGGTGGACGGCGAGCTGCGCCAGCGCGGTGACTTGTCGGACCTGATCTGGAATGTGCGGGAGACGATTGCTGCGATCAGCCAGGCCTGGGCACTGCAGGCAGGTGACCTGATCTTCAGCGGCACGCCGGCGGGTGTTGGTGCGGTCCTGGCCGGGCAGCACATGCATGCGGAGATCGCCGGGCTGCCCGCGCTCGATGTGCGCGTGCTGGCGGCGGAGTAGGCCATGGCCGATCGCATCCTCTACAACTACTTCCGATCCTCCACCTCGTTCCGCGTGCGCATCGCACTGGCGTTGAAAGGACTGGACTACGACTACGCCGCCGTGCACCTGGCTCGCAACGAGCACTCGGCGCCGGCTTTCGGTGCGCTCTCCAGCAGCGGACTGGTTCCCTTGCTGCAGGACGGCGAGGCCCGGATCCACCAGTCGCTGGCCATCATCGAATACCTGGATGAGCTTCATCCCCTGCCGCCCTTGTTGCCCGCCGACGCCTTGGGCCGGGCGCGGGCGAGGGCGCTGGCACTGGACATCGCCTGCGAGATCCATCCCTTGCAGAACCTGCGGGTTCTGCGCTACCTGACCGGGCCGATGGCCCTGAGCGAGGATGACAAGCAGCGCTGGATCCGCCACTGGATCGAGTCGGGGCTGGAGGCGGTTGAGCGCCAGCTGGCAGCGGCGCCCAGCAGTTTCTGCCATGGCGAGACGCCGGGCCTGGCCGACTGCGTGCTGGTGCCCCAGGTCTTCAGCGCTCAGCGCTTCGGTGCCCGCATTGATCATCTGCCGCACGTGACGCGGATCTTTGCGGCCTGCATGGCCTTGCCGGCCTTTGACAGTACCCAGCCTGATCGTTGTCCCGATGCAGAGTGACTTTTCGGCCGACTGGCTGCGTCCCACTGGATTGCCGGTGCAGGCCGGCGGCCTGATGAGCACGCGACTCGGCGGTGTCAGCCTCGGGCCCTGGGCCAGCATGAACCTGCGTCCCGCAAGGTTGGTGGGCGGTGAACGCGACGAGGCGGCCGCCATCCAGCAGAACCAGGCCCGGTTTGCCTCGCAGCTGGAGGGCGCACAGCCGGTCTGGCTGGATCAGGTCCATGGCCATCGGGTGGTTCAGCTGGATGCGGCCTCACCCTCGCAGTACCGCGCGGAAGATGTCGCCCTGATGCAGGCCGACGCCAGCGTCACCGATGTCCCTGGCGTGGCTTGCGTGGTGCTGGTGGCGGATTGCCTGCCAGTGCTGATGGCTGCACCCGGCGCGCGCGCCGTGGGTGCCGCCCACGCCGGCTGGCGCGGGCTTGCCTCAGGCGTGCTGGAAGCCACGCTGGATCGGGTGTGTCAACTCGGGCGATGCGAGCCGGGCGAGGTGGCCGTCTGGATGGGTGCCTGCATCGGCCCGGATCGTTTTGAAGTGGGGGCCGATGTGCTGCAGGCCTTTGCGGGCAGCCCACAGAGTTGCTTCAAGGCAACAGATTCCCAGGGCGTGGCCAGCAAATGGTGGGCTGACTTGCCCGAACTGGCCCGCTGGCGCTTGCGACAGGCGGGCGTGTTGAACCTCAGTGGCGGGAGCTGGTGCACCGCCAGCGATCCGTCACGGTTCTTTTCGTTCCGGCGCGACGGCGTCACCGGTCGTCACGCTGCGGCCATCTGGATCCGGCCGCTCGCCTGAGGGTGGTGCCTCCAGGGCGGCTGCCCGGGCGCGGGCCCGCCGGCGGGCGGGCGTGCCCATGAGATAGAGCACGATCGACAGCGGCAACACGCCGTACAGCAGGAAGGTGAAGAATGCGCCGATCAGGCTGCCTTGTGTGGAGGTCGCTTCGGTCAGCGTCATCAGCAAGACTACGAATATCCAGGCGATGGCAACAATGTACATTTCGTATGGTGCTTGACGTTATCACTTGGTGAAAAGTAAAGTCATGGCACGGTAAGGTCAAGGTCTTACAACCTCGCCTTGCCGCCTCATGAAGTTGCTCAGTGGAGCAGCATTGGCAGCTTGAGAGGAGACATACAGTGAAAAAAGACTTTCTTCAGACGCCAGAGGCGTTTGCGAGCCAGGCTCAGGCCGGTGCCGAGGCGATGAACGAGGCCATGTCCGGCATCTGGAAGTCATTCTCGGGCCTCAGTCTGCCGCCAGAGGCCCTGGAGGCGGCGCGTGATGACTTCCTGAAGGAAGCCACCGAGCTTTGGAACAGCAGCCTGAAGGGCTTGTCTGCCGGCAAGGTCGAGCCGGCCAAGCCGGTGGGTGACCGTCGCTTTGCCGCCAAGGAATGGGCCGACAACCCGGCCGCTTCGTTCACGGCGCGCATGTACCTGCTCAACGCCCGCACGATGGCACGCCTGGCCGATCAGTTGCACGCCGACGCCAAGACCAAAGGCCGGATCCAGTTCGCTGTCCAGCAGTGGATCGATGCCATGAGCCCGAGCAACTTCATCGCGCTCAACCCCGAAGTGCAGCGCAAAGCCTTGGATTCCAAGGGCGAGAGCATTGCCCACGGGGTGCAGCAGCTGGTGCACGACCTGCAGCAGGGCCATGTTTCACAGACTGACGAAACCCTGTTCGAGGTGGGACGCAATGTGGCGACCACCGAGGGCACGGTGGTGTTCGAGAACGAGTTCTTCCAGCTGATCGAGTACAAGCCTTTGACGGCCACGGTGTTCGAGCGGCCGATGCTGTTCGTGCCGCCCTGCATCAACAAGTACTACATCCTTGACCTGCAGCCGGCCAACTCGGTGATCCGCTACACCGTGTCGCAGGGCCACCGGGTGTTCGTGGTCAGCTGGCGCAATCCGGATGAGTCAATGGTCGACAAGACCTGGGACGACTACATCGAGCATGGCGCCTTGACCGCCATCCGCACCGTGCAGGAGGTGACCGGCGCCGCCACCATCGACACGTTGGGCTTCTGCGTGGGCGGCACCATCCTGTCGACGGCACTGGCCGTGCTGGCGGCGCGGGGCGAGCAGCCGGCGGCGTCGATCACCCTGCTGACGACCTTCGTGGATTTCGCCGACACCGGCATTCTGGATCTGTTCGTCGACGAGACCATGGTCAAGGTCCGCGAGATGAGCCTGGGCCCGGATGCGCCCAACGGCCCGGCGCTGCTGAAGGGCCAGGAGCTGGCCACCACCTTCAGTTTCCTGCGGCCCAATGACCTGGTCTGGAACTACGTGGTGGGCAACTACCTCAAGGGCGAGACCCCGCCGCCGTTTGACCTGCTTTACTGGAACTCGGACTCGACCAACCTGCCCGGGCCGATGTACTGCTGGTACCTGCGCAACACCTACCTCGAGAACAACCTGAAGGTGCCGGGCAAGCTGACCGTGTGCGGCGAGCCGGTCAACCTGGGCCTGATCAAGGCACCGGTCTATCTCTACGGTTCGCGCGAAGACCACATCGTGCCCTGGAAGGGCGCCTATGCATCGACCGCGATCTTCAAGGGCAAGAAGCGCTTTGTGCTGGGTGCGTCCGGCCACATCGCCGGGGTCATCAATCCGCCGAAGGCCAACAAGCGCTCGCATTGGCTCAACGACAAGCTGCCGGCCACGCCCGAGGCCTGGCTGGAAGGCGCCACCGAGGTTCCGGGGAGCTGGTGGACGGACTGGGCCGCCTGGCTGGCGCCACTGGCGGGCAAGCAGGTGAGTGCCCCGCGCAGCCCGGGCAGCCGCAAGCACAAGGCGATCGAACCCGCGCCGGGTCGGTACGTCAAGCAGAAGGCCTGAGCGGCCGTCACCGAACATCGATTCAATTCACTCAGGAGATCAACCATGACCGACATCGTCATCGTCGCAGCCGCTCGCACGGCCGTCGGCAAATTCGGCGGCTCACTCGCCAAGATCGCAGCGCCCGAGCTGGGTGCCACGGTTTTGCGTGCGCTGCTGACCCGCAGCGGACTGACCGGAGAACAGATTGGCGAGGTCATCCTCGGCCAGGTGCTGACGGCAGGCTCGGGCCAGAACCCGGCCCGCCAGTCGGTCATCAAGGCCGGATTTCCGAATGCCGTTCCCGGCATGACCATCAACAAGGTCTGTGGCTCAGGGCTCAAGGCCGTGATGCTGGCGGCTCAGGCCATCCGGGATGGCGACAGCGAGATCGTGATCGCTGGTGGCCAGGAGAACATGAGCATGGCGCCGCACGTGCTGCCGGGCTCGCGGGACGGCCAGCGCATGGGCGACTGGAAGCTGGTCGACACCATGATCAACGACGGTCTGTGGGATGTCTACAACCAGTACCACATGGGCATCACGGCCGAGAACGTGGCCCGCCAGTACGGCATCAGCCGCGAGATGCAGGATGCGCTGGCCCTGGCATCGCAACAGAAGGCTGCGGCCGCGCAGGACGCCGGCAAGTTCAAGGACGAGATCGTTGGCGTGACGATTCCCCAGAAGAAGGGCGATCCGCTGGTGTTCGACACGGACGAGTTCCTCAACCGCAAGAGCAATGCGGAAGCGCTGGCTGGCCTGCGGCCGGCTTTCGACAAAACCGGATCGGTGACGGCAGGCAATGCTTCCGGCATCAATGACGGTGCCGCGGCAGTGATGGTGATGTCGGCTGCCAAGGCGGCCGCCTTGGGCCTCAAGCCGCTGGCCCGCATCGCCAGCTATGCCTCGGCCGGTCTCGACCCCGCCACCATGGGCATGGGCCCGGTGCCCGCGGCGCGCAAGGCATTGCAGCGTGCCGGCTGGACGCCTCAGGATCTGGACCTGCTCGAGATCAATGAGGCCTTTGCGGCCCAGGCCTGCGCGGTGCACCAGGAAATGGGCTGGGACACCAGCAAGGTCAATGTCAATGGGGGTGCCATCGCCATCGGTCATCCGATCGGTGCCTCGGGCTGCCGCATCCTGGTGACCTTGCTGCACGAGATGCAGCGTCGCGATGCCAAGAAGGGCATCGCCTCGCTGTGCATCGGTGGTGGCATGGGCGTGGCTTTGACGGTCGAACGCTGATCTTCCAATCTGACGCTGCCTTTCCCGCCACAAGGGGAAAACACGGGCTGTTGGCGCCGTGTCCCTGGCGCGATAGTGCAAGGCAGGGTTACCTGAATCTTTGGCTCTGAGGAGAATTTGACATGACGAAAAAAGTTGCATACGTGACCGGTGGCATGGGTGGCATCGGAACGGCCATCTGCCAGCGTTTGGCCAAAGAGGGCTACACCGTGATCGCGGGTTGCGGTCCGAGCCGCGACTTCACCAAGTGGCTCGACGAGCAGAAGGCCCTGGGCTACGAGTTCTACGCCTCTGTCGGCAATGTGGCGGACTGGCAGTCCACGGTGGAAGCGTTTGCCAAGGCCAAGGCCGAGCACGGCCCGATCGCGGTGCTGGTCAACAACGCCGGCATCACCAAGGACCGCATGTTCCTGAAGATGACGCCTGAGGACTGGCATGCCGTCATCGACACCAACCTCAACTCCATGTTCAACGTGACCAAGCAAGTGGTTCCGGACATGGTCGAGAACGGCTGGGGCCGCATCATCCAGATCTCGTCGGTGAACGGTGAGAAGGGCCAGGCAGGCCAGACCAACTACTCGGCCGCCAAGGCGGGCATGCACGGCTTCACCATGGCCCTGGCTCAGGAACTGGCGGCCAAGGGCGTGACGGTCAATACCGTCAGCCCGGGCTACATCGGGACCGACATGGTCCGCGCCATCAAGCCTGAGGTGCTGGAGAAGATCGTCGCCACCATCCCGGTCAAGCGCCTGGGCACGCCCGAGGAAATCGGCGCCATCGTCGCCTGGCTGGCCGGGCAGGACTCGGGCTTCACCACCGGTGCCGACTTCTCCTGCAACGGCGGCTTGCACATGGGTTGAGCAAGCCGACAGGCTTCCAGCCTCCGTCGCACCCAGAAGGCCCGCAGCACGCGGGCCTTTTTCTTGGCATGGTGCGTGAGCGTCAGTAGGCCATGTAGCGGCCGGGTTTGTGATTGACGGCCAGCGCGGCGTTCATCGCTCCGGCTGCCAGGACGGACAGGGCCAGCCGCTGCCCGTCCATCCAGGGCCAGCTGGCCAGCAGGATGAGGCTGTCGAGTGCCAGCTGGACCAGGCCAGCGCGCCAGCCGAAGCGCTCCTGCAGCCACAGCACCACCGTGTTCAGCCCGCCGAGGCTCGCCCGGTGCCGGAACAGGATGATGAAGCCCGTGCCGATCAGCAGGCCGCCGGCGAGGGCCGCGAACAGCGGTTCCAGCTTGGCGAAGCCCAGCCACTGTGGTGTCAGTTCCGACAGTGAGGACAGCAGTGTCACGGCCGCCAGTGTCTTGAGCGTGAAGCGTTTGCCCAGCCGCCGCCAGGCCAGCGCATAGAAGGGCAGGTTGATGACGAACAGCAGCGGACCGAAGGGCAGGTTGGTGGCGTAGTGCGCCAGGAAGGCCAGGCCCACGGTGCCACCGGTCATCAGACCGACCTGCCGGAACATGACCAGACCCAGGCTCACGAACAGGGTGCCGATGATCAGCGCCTGGACATCCTCGAACCAGGAGTGTCGTTGCCCGGTCTGGTCTGGGCTGCTCACTCGACGATGCCGGCCATGAAGAACTTGATCAGACCCTTGGCGGCAAAACCCAGCAGACCGACGCCCAGGCCGAGCAGCAGGACGAAGGTGCCAAAGCGGCCGGCCTTGGATTCGCGGGCCAGCTGCAGGATGATGAACACCATGTAGAGCATGAAGGCGCTGACCCCGAAGGTCAGGCCGAACCAGGCCACTTGCTCTTCGCTGAAACCAAACATCAAAGGCGCTCCGGCAGCCCGCGGCTGCCCACCAGGTCGCGGTAGGCATGCCAGCTGGCATGGGCCAGCCAGGGGGCGATCACGATCAGACCCAGCAGGCCGGTGGCCATGCCCAGACCCGTCAGGCCCAGCAGCAGGCCGGCCCACAAGGCCATGGGGGCAGGATGCTCCAGCACCACCCGCCAGCTGGTGAAGACGGCGCCCAGCACACCGACTTCACGGTCGAGCAACAGGGGAATGGCCACCACACTGGAGGCAAACACCGGGGCGGCCAACATCGCCCCCAACGCCAGCCAGGCCTCGAACAGCCAGCCCTGGTCAGCCAGCACCACGAACTTGATGAAATCGGTCGGGGTGTTGACCTTGCCGGGCGCGAAGCCGGTGATCAGCGAGGCCGAGGTCATCACCCAGCCGGTGCCGGCAAAGGCCAGCAACAGACCGAACACGATCAGGCGCCCGTCGCGCGGTGTCCAGGCCCGGAAGGCGGTGCGTGCGCTGGGCTTGTCGCCCCGTGCCAAGGACCGGCTGACGGCATACAGACCGGTGGCCAGGATGGGCGCGACTAGCAGAAAGCCCGAGAAGGCACCCGCCAGCAACCAGAACCGGTCGTGAGCCAGCGCCACCAGGGCGGCGCCGAACAGCGCCAGGGCCAGACCATGCAGCAGGCCGGGCAGGGGGCAGCGCATCAGGTCGCGCCAACCCATGGCCAACCAGCCCAGCGGACGCAGAGCGGGAATGCGGCGCACGCCAAAGCTGCGCGATTCACGCAGGGCCTGCTCGGTCATGGGATGGGGCATGGGTCGCGATCCTGACAGAAGTTGAAACGGGCGGCTTGATCTTGAGCAAGCCGGGGGCGGTGGCCAGCCGGTTGCCGGCTTTTCAGGCCAGCAGGCTGCGGGCCGCAGCCGTCAACGAAACCGCATCGGCCACCTCCAGTTGCAGCACCTGGAGCCGATCGGGCTGCTCGGCGGCGCGGCGGGCCTGGCGGTCGTAGAGCGGGTCGTAATGCAAGGTCATCAGCTGGGGCAGCAAATCGCGCCACTGCCCGGCCTGCGCCAATGCTTTCCAGTGGGCGACCTGCTCTCGACCACGCAGCTCCACCAGCACATCCAGGCGATCGGCCAGCAGGGCCGGATGATCGACGAAATGGGCGTAGTCCTGCATCAGCAGCGCGTGGCGTCCGGCCATGCTGAGCTCCAGCTGGATCCAGCGGGCGGGCGCCTGGATGGCGGCCAGCAACTGGTCCGGCAACTGCCGTGCGCCGATGCGCCGACTCTCGCTTTCGACGAACACCGGCCGGGCTGGGTCGAACGTTCTCAGTGCTTGCCAGAGCAGGGTCTCGAAGTGTTTCTGGCTGGGTTGGGGCGTGGCGTGCAGATCGCCCAGCACTGAGCCGCGGTGCGCGGCCAGCGCTTCCAGATCAAGCACTTGGGCGCCCTCGGCCGCCAGCGCGCCCAGCAAGCGGGTCTTGCCGCTGCCCGTGCGGCCACGCACCACATGAAATCTCAGCGTGGCGGGCAGGGCGGCCAGGTCGTCGCGCACGCGGGCCCGGAAGGCCTTGTAACCACCGCTGAGTTGGCAGGTTCTGAAACCCACTTGCGCCAGCACCAGGCTCAGACTGCCTGAGCGCTGGCCTCCACGCCAGCAATAGACCAGCGGCTGCCAGTCACGATCCTTCGGGCCCACATGGGCGTCGAGCATGTCGGCGATGCGGCGCGATACCAGCGCAGCGCCGATCTTGCGTGCCTCGAAAGTCGACACCTGCTTGTAGACCGTGCCGACATGGGCACGCTCTTCATCGTCCAGCACCGGCCAGTTGACGGCGCCAGGCAGGTGATCATCGGCAAACTCGGCGGGTGATCGCACGTCGATCACGGTGTCGTACGGGCTGGACGGTGCCAGTACCGAATCGATGGGAACCTGCTTCAGACTCATGGTCTCAGCCTTGCGCAGCCAGCGCGTCCAGCAGTTCGCTTTCCATCTGCAGCTGCAGCTTGGGTTTCTGCAAGGCGGCACCACTGATCAGGAAGGTGTCCTCGACCCGCTCACCCAAGGTGGAGACCTTGGCCAGCTGCAGGCTGATCTGGTGCGCGCCCAGCACCCGGGCGATGGCATAAAGCAGGCCCGAGCGGTCGCTCGCGCTGACGGACAACAACCAGCGCTGGCCGCGCTCGTCGGGCCGCAGCTGCACCCGGGGTTTGACCGGGAAGGAGCGGACCCGGCGCGATACCCGGCCCCGGCTGGGCTCCGGCAAGGGACCTTCACTGGCCAGCGCCAGGGTGGCTTGCGTCTCGACCAGCGAGATCATGTCCCGGTAGGCGGAGGCGCCCTGTTCATCGGCCAGCGGATTGACGACCTGGAAGGTGTCCAGCGCATAGCCGGTGCGCGTGGTGTGGACCTTGGCGTCCTGGATCGAGAAGCCGGCGCTGTCAAAGTAGCCGCAGATGCGGGCGAACAGGTCGGCCCGGTCGGGCGCGTAGACCAGCACTTGCAGGCCCTCGCCGATGGGTGAGGGCCGGGCCCGCACGATCGGGGCGCTGGTTTCGAGGTGCCGCCACAGCGAGCGCGCATGCCAGGCCACCTCAGTGGCGTCATGGCGGGCGAAGTAGCTCAGCTCCAGCGTGGCCCACAGTGGTGTCTCAGTCCCTGGCAGGGCCGAGTGCAGGGCCAGCAGATGGCGGGCTTCCTGCTTCCGGGCTTCGATCTCGGCATCTGCATTGAGGGTGGCACCGCCCAGCGCGCGCAGGGTCAGGCGGAACAGGTCTTCCAGCAGCTTGCCCTTCCAGGCGTTCCAGACCTTGGGGCTGGTACCGCGGATGTCGGCCACCGTCAGCAGGTACAGGCCGGTCAGGCGGCGTGAATCGCCCATCTCGCGTGCAAACGCCGCAATCACGTCCGGGTCAGACAGGTCTTCCTTCTGGGCCACCCGGCTCATGGTCAGGTGATGGCGGACCAGGAACTCGATCAGGCCGGTGTCGGCCTTGTCCAGCCCATGGTCTCGGCAAAAGCGTCGCACCTCGACGCCGCCCAGCTCGGAGTGGTCACCACCCCGGCCTTTGGCCACGTCGTGGAACAGGGCGGCGATGTAGAGCAGCCAGGGCTTGTCCCAGTTGGCCGCCAGCTGGCTGCAGAAGGCGTACTCGTGGGCATGTTCGGGGATGAAGAAGCGGCGCACATTGCGCAGCACCATCAGGATGTGCTGGTCCACGGTGTAGACGTGGAACAGGTCGTGTTGCATGCGGCCGACGATGCGCCGGAACACCCACAGGTAGCGGCCCAGCACCGAGGTCTGGTTCATCAGCCGGAAGGCATGGGTCTGGCCTTCGGGCTGGCGCAGGATGTCCATGAACAACTCGCGGTTGATCGGATCGCTGCGGAACGCGCTGTCCATCACGTTGCGGGCGTTGTAGAGCGCCCGCAGCGTGCGCGCCGAGAAGCCCTTGATGCCCGGCGTCTGCTGATAGATCAGGAAAGACTCGAGGATGGCGTGCGGGTTCTCGAGGTAGAGGTCATCGCGCACCACCTCCAGCATCCCGGCCCGGTCCAGAAAACGGGCATTGATGGGCCGCATCGGAGCGGCCTCAGTGCGGTTGATTCGCTCCTCGATGTTGAGCATCAGGATCTGGTTGAGCTGCGTCACCGCCTTCGCCGCCCAGTAATAGCGGTGCATCAGCACCTCGGATGCCCGCTCGTTGCCGCTGCCCTGGTAGCCAAAGCTCTCGGCCACGGCCGTCTGCAGGTCGAACACCAGGCGGTCCTCGCGGCGGCCAGCCACCATGTGCAGGCGCGCACGGATCAACTTGAGCGCGCCCTCGTGGCGCTGCAGCTGCTTGACCTCGAAACCGGTGATCAGACCGCGGCTGGCCAACTCGGTCCAGGTCTTGCCCAGGCCCGCAGCCCGAGCCACCCAGATCACCACCTGCAGATCGCGCAGCCCGCCCGGGCTCTCTTTGCAGTTGGGTTCCAGCGAGTAGGGCGTGTCCTCGTACTTGATGTGGCGCTGGCGCATCTCCAGCGTCTTGGCCTGCAGGAAGGCCAGCGGGTCGACCGCGGCCGTGCTGGCGCGCTGCAGCTGATTGAAAAGCCGTCGTGCGCCGCACAACCAGCGCGCTTCCAGCAAGGCTGTCTGCACCGTCACGTCCCCGCGGGCCTCGCTGATGCATTCTTCGACCGTTCGCACCGACGAACCGATTTCCAGGCCGATGTCCCAGCAGGCGGTGATGAAGCTGGCCACCACATTGCGCACGGGTTCGCTGTCTTGCAGCCCGGCGGGCAACAGCACCAGAACGTCCACGTCGGAGTAGGGGAACAGCTCTGCTCGGCCATAGCCGCCCACTGCCACCAGGGCCGCACCGGCCGGCAGGCCCGACTGCGCCCAGAGTTGGCCCAGCTGGGCATCGACATGGCGCGCCAGCGCACGCATCAACCGGGTGGCACTGGTGGCAGTGGCACGGGTTTCGCGGAACTGCGCCAGCAAGGCTGCCTTGCCGTCGCGAAAGCGCGTGCGCAGTTCGGGCAGGGGCACAAGCTCCACCATCACCGCGGGCCGGGGCGGTGGGCTGGTCATGGACTTGGACACCGCGGGTTCAGCCGGTGATGAAGGACGGAACGGCTGGCGTTCCTTCGGAAACGGTCAGGACCTCGTAGCCTGTGTCAGTGACGACCACGGTGTGCTCCCATTGCGCCGACAGCGAGCGGTCCTTGGTGACGATGGTCCAACCGTCGCCCATTTCCTTGATCTCGCGGCGGCCGATGTTGATCATCGGCTCGATCGTGAACACCATGCCCGGCACCAGTTCCTCGAGTGTGCCGGGGCGGCCGTAGTGCAGGATCTGCGGCTCTTCATGGAACTTCTGGCCGATGCCATGGCCGCAGAACTCGCGCACGATCGAGAAGCCCTGGTTTTCGGCGAACGTCTGGATGGCGTGGCCGATGTCACCCAGGCGCGCACCGGGCTTGACCTTCTGGATGCCCTTCCACATGGCTTCGTAGGTGATGTGGCACAGCCGCTTGGCAGCAATCGAGCCCTCGCCGACCACGAACATGCGGCTGGAGTCACCATGCCAGCCGTCCTTGATGACAGTCACGTCGATGTTGACGATGTCACCGTTCTTCAGCGGCTTGTCGTTCGGGATGCCATGGCAGACCTGATGGTTGACCGAGGTGCAGATGGACTTGGGGTAGGGCGTGTAGCCCGGCGGCGCGTAGTTGAGCGGCGCGGGGATCGCGTTCTGCACATGCACGATGTGGTCATGCGCCAGCTTGTCGAGCTGTTCGGTCGTCACGCCGGGCTTGACATGGGCGCCGAGCATGTCCAACACCTCGGAGGTGAGCCGTCCGGCAATGCGCATGGCAGCCACATCGGCTGCGCTTTTGAGGGTGATCGTCATGGCTGAAATTATCGCTGGAGCCGGTGCGGCACAGGGCCGACGGGGTCTGGGCAGAAGCCCTCACCGAGATTGAACGGCCGCCATTGTCCCATCGCATCGTAAAATTCCGGGTTTCCACGGGCGCTGACCGCCGCCAACCGACGGGAATCCATGTCTTCTGCACCCAAGCACCTCATGCATTTCGAGGGCGGCAACGCTCTTTCTGCCTTCCGCGCTGCAGCCTTGCTGCCTGCTTTGCAAGCAGCCTGCCCGCGCATCACCGGTCTGAGCGCTCGCCATGTGCACTGGGCCTGGAGCGACGCCGCGCTGCCGGCCGATGACGCCGCCAAGCTGGCAGCGTTGTTGCAGTATGGTGACGCCGCCGAACCGCATGCTGAATCCGAAGCCAGCAGCCTGATCGTGGTCATGCCGCGCATGGGCACGGTGTCCCCCTGGGCTTCCAAGGCCACCGACATTGCCCACAACTGCGGTCTGGGTATCCACCGTGTTGAGCGCGTGACCGAATTCCGCCTCAGTCTCAAGTCCGGCCTGATCGCCGGTCTGACCGGTGCCGGCAAGGCACTGACGGCCGACGAGCTGCAAGCCTGCGCGCTGCTGCTGCACGACCGCATGACCGAGAGCGTGGCCTTCGAGCGCGATGCGGCGCGGCACTTGTTTGACGAGAAGTCGGCCGAGCCGCTGGTCCATGTCGATGTGCTGGGCCAGGGGCGTGCTGCGCTGGAGACGGCCAATGCCGAGTTCGGCCTGGCCTTGTCAGCCGACGAGATCGACTACCTGGTGGCGGCTTTCACCGGCCTCCAGCGCAACCCGAG
>CALRVU010000028.1:0-13615 GCA_943371685.1 Bordetella parapertussis
TGCCTTGCGGGTCCAGATCGACCACCACAGTGCGCCGACCCTGAGCCGCACTGATGGCCGCCAGATTGCAGGTGATCGTCGACTTGCCGACGCCGCCCTTTTGATTGAACACCACAAACCGCATCGGAAGTCCCCTCGCGCTGCGCTGCGCGTCACTCTTGTTCGGCACCCTGCGGCCTGCAGGGTGGATCCAGGTGCTATTGTGCACTGCAGCATAGCGACTGAAAAGAGCCGTCGTGCTCGGGTGACAATCGCGGCATGGCTGAAGAAAACATGACTCTCGACCACCACCAGCAAGTGCTGCTCGCCACAGAGCAGTGGTTGACCCGCGCCGTCATCGGCTTGAACCTCTGCCCGTTCGCCAAGAGCGTGCAGGCAAAGGGCCAGATCCGCAGCGTGATCAGCGACGCCGAGACCCCCGAGGACCTGCTGGAAGAACTGATCGGGGAGCTGCGCCTGCTGGCCCAGGCTGATCCGGCGCAGATCGACACCACCTTGTTGATCCATCCCAAGGTGCTGCAGGACTTTCTGGACTTCAACGACTTTCTGGGCCCGGCCGATGCCGCCCTGGAGGAACTGGGCCTGGAGGGGGTTCTGCAGATCGCCAGCTTCCACCCGCAGTTCCAGTTCGAAGGCACCGAGCCCGAGGACATGGGGAACTACAGCAACCGCGCACCCTACCCGACGCTGCATCTGCTGCGCGAAGACAGCATCGACCGCGCGGTCGATGCCTTCCCGGAGGCCGAGGCCATCTTCGAGCGCAACATCGAGACCCTGGAGGCCTTGGGTCCCGAGGGTTGGCGCCGTCTGTTCCCGTCGGCCTGAGCTGGCGGGCTTTTACAATCAAACGCTTCAGCGGGCCTGCCATCAGCAGGCCTTTCCGTTTTCAGCCTGCCCCCATCTGCCGTGTCCGATCGCCTGCGTGTCATTCCTCAATACCTGTTGCCCAAGCTGGCCCTGACGCGTTTTGCAGGCTGGGTGGCGAGTGGCCGATGGGGCGGCCTGACCACGGCCATCATCCGCCGCTTCGTGGCCCGCTATCAGGTGAACATGAGCGAGGCGGCGCAGAGCGATGTGGCGGCCTACGCCAGCTTCAACGAGTTTTTCACCCGTCCGCTCAAGGCGGGTGCTCGGCCCTTGGCGCGCGCTGAATGGATCTGCCCGGTAGATGGCGCCATCAGTCAGTTTGGTGCCATCCAGCACGACCAGATCTTCCAGGCCAAGGGTCACCAGTACAGCACGCGAGCCCTGGTGGGCGGCGATGCGGCCTTGGCCGCGCAGTTTGACGACGGCTCATTTGCCACGCTCTACCTCAGCCCGCGCGACTATCACCGCATCCACATGCCCTGCGCCGGCCGGCTGACGCGGATGATCCACGTACCGGGCGAGTTGTTCTCCGTCAACCCGACCACCGCGCGTGGCGTGCCCGGTCTGTTCGCCCGCAATGAGCGGGTGGTCTGCGTGTTCGAGGGTGAGCACGGTCCCTTCGTGATGGTGCTGGTCGGTGCCACCATCGTCGGCAGCATGGCCACGGTCTGGCACGGTGTGGTCAACCCGCCGCGCCCGGGCGAGCTGCGCGAGTGGCATTACAGCGGCGAGCAGGCCGTCACGCTGGCGCAGGGCGAGGAGATGGGCCGTTTCCTGCTCGGCTCTACCGTGGTCATGCTGATGCCGCGTGGCACGCTGAATTTCAACCCTTCCTGGGTGCCGGCCAAGGCCATCCGCCTGGGTGAGGCCATGGCCACACGCTGAGCCCGTCTCAGCAGCCGGCGTTGGGCGAGGGGCGATGAGCACCGCCGTGCTGGCTCAAGCCTTTTTGGCCAGCAGCGCGCGCGCCACCCGGGAGCTATTGGGCTGGCCCAGCGCCTGGCGGATGAACTGGCCGGCGTCGATCAGCGCGTCCAGGTCGATGCCGGTGGATATCCCCATGCCGTGCAGCAGCCAGACCACTTCTTCGGTGGCCACATTGCCGGTGGCGCCCTTGGCATAGGGGCAGCCGCCGAGGCCGGACACGCTGGTGTCAAAGCGGGCGATGCCCAGTTCCAGGCTGGCCAGCACATTGGCCAGGGCCATGCCATAGGTGTCGTGGAAATGCCCGCTCACCTCGGCCAGTGAATAGTGGGCCAGGGCTGCCTCCAGCGCCGCCTGCACCTGGCGCGGCGTGCCCACGCCGATGGTGTCGGCCACGCCAACATGCTGCACGCCGATGCCAGCCATCAGGCGGGCGACCAGGCCAACGCGCTCCGGCGCGATCTCGCCCTCGTAGGGGCAGCCCACGGCACACGAGATGGCGCCGCGCACCTTGATGCCGGCAGCCCGTGCGGCAGCCACCACCGGCGCAAAGCGCTCGATCGACTCGGTGATGCTGCAATTGATGTTGCGCTGGCTGAAGGCCTCGCTGGCGGCGCCAAAGACCACGATCTCGTCCGGCCGGGTCAGCGCGGCCGCCTCCCAGCCCTTCAGGTTGGGCGTGAGCACCGAGTAGCGCACGCCGGGCTGGCGGGCGATGCCGGCCATCACCTCGGCGTTGTCGGCCATCTGCGGCACCCATTTGGGGCTGACGAAGCTGGTGACCTCGATCTCGGTCAGGCCGGAGGCTTGCAGTCGGTGCACCAGTTCGATCTTGTCGGCTGCCGCCACCGCCTGCTTCTCGTTCTGCAAGCCATCACGCGGGCCGACCTCGACCAGGGTGACGCGGTCGGGCAGGTGGTTCAGCGTGCGCATCAGGCGGCCTCCGCCTGAAGGCTCAGCAGTTCGGCCCCTTCGGCGACCTGGTCGCCGACGGCATAGAGCAACTCGGCCACCACGCCGTCGCGCGGCGCGGTCAGGGTGTGTTCCATCTTCATGGCCTCCATCACCGCCAGAGCCTGGCCGGCTTTGACGGCCTGTCCGGCGGCAGCCAGAAAAGCGATGACCTTGCCCGGCATGGGCGCGGTCAGGCGGCCGCCGGTGCCGGCGGCGTCGCCGGCCTGGGCCACCGGGTCGAACTCCTGCAGCAGCAGGCTGTCGTCGGTGCCGAACACGGCCAGCGTGTCGCCCTGGGCGTAAACGCTGAGCACATGGCGGGTACCGTCCAGCAGCACCTCATGGCGTGGGCCGCCCAGGCTGCGGTGGCTGAAGGCACATTGGTCGTCTTGGCCGTCGCCCAGGCCCAGCACCAGGTTGCCGTCATGCGTGCGCTGCAGGCGAAGCACATGGTGTTGCTCGCCCACGCTCAGGTCCAGGCGACGGCTGGCGCCGCCATGCAGGCGCCAGCCGTTGCGCTGGCTCCAGGGGTCGGCGTCCTGCAACCCGGCCTCGGCCGCCAGCACATGGGCCAGCACGCCGGCGGCGGCCACCCTCAGCGGCAGGCCGGTCTGGTTGAACAGGACGGCGCGCTCGCGCTCGATCAGGGCCGTGTCCAGATCGGCGCCTGCAAAGGCGGCGCTGCGCACGACCCGGCGCAAAAAGGCCTGATTGCTGTGCACGCCGACAATGTGGGTCTCGGCCAGGGCGGCGTCGAGGCGGGCCAGGGCTTGCGCACGGTCGGCGCCCCAGACGATCAGCTTGGCGATCATCGAGTCATAGAAGGGGCTGATCGCATCGCCCTGGACCACACCGGTGTCCACCCGGACGGCGGCGGGTGGGTGCTGGGGCTCCGCGTCGGAGTTGCGCTGAAAGCTCACATGCGCGGGCCAGTTCAGCACGTCCAGTTGACCGGTGGCGGGCAGAAAGCCGGCATCAGGCTGTTCGGCGCACAGCCGGGCTTCGATGGCGTGGCCGTGGATCTGCAAGTCAGCCTGGGTGGCGGGCAGCGGCTCGCCCGAGGCCACCCGCAATTGCCACTCGACTAGGTCATGGCCGGTGATGGCCTCGGTCACCGGATGCTCGACCTGCAGCCGGGTGTTCATTTCCATGAAGTAGAACCGCAGGTCGCCATCGGCCGTCGGCTCGGCGATGAACTCGACCGTGCCCGCGCCCACATAGCCCACGGCCTGGGCCGCCGCCACGGCGGCAGCGCCCATTTCGGCGCGGCGCTCGGGGCTCATGCCCGGTGCGGGGGCTTCTTCCAGCACTTTCTGGTGGCGACGCTGGACGGAGCAGTCGCGCTCGAACAGGTGCACGCAGTGGCCCTGGCTGTCGGCAAAGACCTGGATCTCGATGTGGCGCGGCCGGGTCACATAGCGCTCGACCAGCACATGGGCGTCACCAAAACTGGCCTGGGCCTCACGCTGGCAGGAGGCCAGGGCGGCGGCGAAATCGGCGGCAGCGTCGACCCGGCGCATGCCGCGGCCACCGCCACCGGCACTGGCCTTGATCAGCACCGGATAGCCGATGCGGTCGGCTTCGCGCTGCAGCAGGGCCGGGTCGTTGTCCCGGCCGTGGTAGCCGGGTACCAAGGGCACGCCAGCCTGGTCCATCAGGGTCTTGGCGGCGGACTTGCTGCCCATGGCCGCGATGGCCTCAGGCGGCGGGCCGATGAAGACCAGGCCCGCGGCGGTGCAGGCGCGGGCAAAGGCCTCGTTCTCGCTCAGGAAACCGTAGCCGGGGTGGATGGCTTGCGCACCGGTGGCCACGGCAGCGGCCAGGATCCGCTCCCACTGCAGATAGCTCTCTTGCGCGGTCTGGCCACCCAGGGCCACGGCCTCGTCGCAGGCCTGCACATGTCGGGCGCGGGCGTCGGGCTCGGAGTAGACCGCCACCGTGCGCACACCCAGGCGGCGCGCCGTCTTGGCCACGCGGCAGGCGATTTCTCCGCGATTGGCAATCAGGATCTTCTCAAACATGGGGCATCTCCATCGCGGAAAAACCGCCTGCGTGCGCTTCGCGCACCATGCGATTTGGCTTCGCCGAAACAGCCGCTGCGCAGCTGTTTACCCCGCGATTGGCAATCAGGATCTTCTCAAACATGGTGCGGTGTCTCCGGGGCGGGCGCTGGGCGCTCTGGTCAATTCTTGGGGCGGCCGGTATCAAAGCCAGGCGGCGGGCCGCTTCTGCAGAAAGGCCGAGACGCCTTCCTTGCCCTCGGGGCTGCAGCGGATGTCGGCAATCCGCCGGGCGGTGTCGTTGCGCAGAGCTTCGCTCAGCGGCTGGCCTGCCAGGTCGTGGACGAGCTGTTTGCACGCCCGCACGGCAGCCGGGCTGTTGGCCACCAGGGCGTCCACCGTGGCCTGGACCTGCGCGTCCAGTTCATCCGGCGTGCACAGCGTGTGGACCAGGCCCAGCCGGTGGGCCTCGGCGGCGCTGAAGCGCTCGGCGGTGCTGAAGTAGCGCCGCGAAGCCCGCTCGCCGATGGCGCGGATCACATAGGGGCCGATGGTGGCCGGCAGCAGGCCGAGGCGGGCCTCGCTCAGGCAGAAGTTCGCGCCCTCCACGGCGATCAGCACATCGCAGACGGCGGCCAGGCCCACGCCGCCGGCATAGCAGTCGCCCTGCACCCGGCCCACCACCGGCACCGGGCAGCGCTGCAGGGTCCAGAGCATGTCGGCCAGGGCCTGGGCATCGGCCCGGTTCTGCTCCCAGCTGTAGTCGGCCATGGCCCGCATCCAGTTCAGGTCGGCGCCGGCGCAGAAGGCCTTGCCCTCGGCCGCCAGGACCACCACCCGCAGGTCCGGCTCCTCTGCCAATTGGCCGAAGGTGGCGGTGAGCTCGGCGATCATCGCGTCGTTGAAGGCGTTGCGCAGCTCGGGCCGGTTCAGCCAGACCTCGGCCACTGCCGGGCTGGGGCGGCGGATCGACAGGGTGGTGGTGCTCATCGGCGTGCTCTCAAACGGTTTCGAACCAGGCTTGTGCGCCGGGATAGTCCAGCGTGACCCGGAAGGCCGACAGCAGTGAGCCACCCACGGCGCCGACCACCGGCTGATCGGTCCAGTCGGCCAGGTAGGGGCCCAGATCCGCGTCGGGCAACACGGTGAACCAGACCGGGCCCGTGCGTTGGCCAGCGATGGCGACCGTGGGCACGCGGATCATCGCGGCCTTGCTGAACCGGTCGGCCTGGGCCAGCCACAGCCAGCTCGGGTTCTTGCGACGCCAGGCCGCAGCGATGCTGGCGCTGATGAAGCTGGCGCCCATCACCGACGCCGCTCCGGCACCCAGGCGGCTGCGGGCGGCCGGCGTCGGCATGACGCTGGCGCCGGTGTCGAGTGCCATGCGCAGGGTCTCGCCGGCCACGCTGATGCTGAGCGTGGGGATGGCCGAGGCGCGTTGGCCCTGAGCGTCTGAAGCGATGCCCAGGGCGATGCGGTGGGCCTCCGCTTCAGGCAGGCGGGTTCCTGGCGGATTGATGAAGATGTTGCCGCTGAGGTAGTCCAGCGTCCAGTGACGGTGGGCAAACCACGGCGCACCCAGCCAGGCCACGGCGCCGTCGAGCTGGACCTTCTGTGCGCCGTCGAGGGCGGCCAGCGGCAAGTCGGCAGTGGGTGACGCAGCCGTGGCCGTGCCGACTGCTGCGGGCTGGAGGGCCGGGGCGAGGATGCGCGGGTCTTGCACCAGGCTGGCCCAGGCCACGGGCGTGGCTGCGCGCCGGTCGTTGGGGTTGGGCAGGGCCAGACCCAGGCGCTTGCCGGCCTCCAGCGTGGCGAGCATGCCGCCGCTGGTGCTGGTGAACAGCCGCGCGGGCTTGCCGTCCGACAAGATGGTCTCGAGGAAGAAACGACCTTGCACCAGCGTTGCAGGCAGGCTGCGCGCGCCTGGCAATGCGGCCGCGCGGCTGAGCAGCGGTGCGGCGCACAGTGCGGCCAGCGCGCGGCGACGGTTCAAAGGCAAGGGCAGGGCCATGGCAGCGGTCTCACATGCGGAAGACGCCGAAGCGGGCGTCGGGGATCGCGGCATTCAGGCTGGCTGACAGGCCCAGCGCCAGCACGCGACGGGTGTCGATCGGGTCGATCACCCCATCGTCCCACAAGCGGGCGCTGGCGTAGTAGGGATGACCTTGGGACGCGTATTGCTCGCTGATCGGGGCCTTGAAGGCCGCTTCCTCCTCGGCGCTCCATTGGCCGCCGCGGGCCTCGATGCCGTCGCGCCGCACGGTGGCCAGCACGCTGGCGGCCTGCTCGCCGCCCATCACCGAGATGCGGGCGTTCGGCCACATCCACAGGAAGCGCGGTGAATAGGCCCGGCCGCACATGCCGTAATTGCCGGCACCGAAGGAGCCGCCGATGATGACGGTGAACTTGGGCACATTGGCGCAGGCCACGGCGGTGACCATCTTGGCCCCGGCACGGGCGATGCCCTCGTTCTCGACCTTGCGGCCGACCATGAAGCCGGTGATGTTCTGCAGGAAAACCAGCGGGATCTTGCGCTGGCAGCACAGCTCGATGAAGTGCGCGCCCTTGTTGGCGCTTTCCGAGAACAGGATGCCGTTGTTGGCGACGATGCCCACCGGCATGCCCTCGATGTGGGCAGAGCCGCAGACCAGGGTCTGGCCATAGCGGGCCTTGAACTCGTCGAACGCCGAGTCATCGACCACCCGGGCGATGACCTCGCGCACGTCGAAGGGTTTGCGGCTCGGGTTGCCGGCTTCGTCCAGCGGGATCACCGCATGCAGCTCAGCGGGGTCGAAACGCGGTGGCAGGGGCGCGCGCAAGGCCAGCGGGCTGGGCTTGACGCGGTTGAGGTGGCTCACCACCTGGCGAGCCAGGGCCAGCGCATGCAGGTCGTTGTCGGCCAGGTGATCGGCCACGCCCGACAGACGGGTGTGCACATCGCCACCGCCCAGGTCCTCGGCGCTCACCACTTCGCCGGTGGCCGCCTTGACCAGCGGCGGGCCGCCCAGAAAGATCGTGCCTTGCTCTTTGACGATGATGGTCTCGTCACTCATGGCCGGCACATAGGCGCCGCCGGCCGTGCAAGAACCCATGACCACGGCGATCTGCGGCACACCCTGGGCCGACATGCGGGCCTGGTTGTAGAAGATGCGGCCGAAGTGGTCGCGGTCGGGGAAGACCTCGTCCTGATTGGGCAGGTTGGCACCGCCGGAGTCGACCAGGTAGATGCAGGGCAACTGGTTCTGCTCGGCAATCTCTTGCGCCCGCAAATGCTTCTTGACGGTCAGCGGGTAGTAGGTGCCGCCCTTGACGGTGGCATCGTTGCAGACGATCACGCATTCCAGACCGGCCACCCGGCCGATGCCGGCGATCATGCCGGCGCCGGGGGCGGCATCGCGGCCATCCTTCTCGGGATACATGCCGAGCGCGGCCAGCGGCGCGATCTCGAGAAAGGGCGTGTCGGGGTCGAGCAGCATCTCGACCCGCTCCCGCGGCAGCAGCTTGCCGCGTGCCAGATGCTTGGCACGGGCCGCCTCGCCACCGCCCTGGGCGATGGCCGCCAGCTTGGCATTCAGGTCAGCCACCAGGCCGCGCATGGCCGCTGCATGGGCCTGCGACTCCGCCGAGCGGGGATTCAGTTTTGAAGAAAGATGTGCCATGGTGACCTGGTGAGGGGGACTCAGTTCGTCTCGGCAAAGAGTTCACGGCCGATCAGCATGCGGCGGATCTCCGAGGTGCCGGCGCCGATCTCGTAGAGCTTGGCATCGCGCCAGAGGCGGCCGGTGGGGTACTCATTGGTGTAGCCCACGCCGCCCAGGGCCTGGATGGCCTCGCCGGCCATCCAGGTGGCCTTCTCGGCGGTGTAGAGGATGACGCCGGCAGCATCCTTGCGCAGGGTGCGGCTGTGGTCGCCACGGTCACAGGCCTGGGCAACGGCATAGGCGTAGGCCCGGCAAGCCTGGAAGGTGCTGTACATGTCGGCCAGCTTGCCCTGCATCAGCTGGAACTCGCCGATGCTCTGGCCGAACTGCTTGCGCTCATGGACGAAGGGCACGACCACATCCAGGCAGGCGGCCATGATGCCGAGCGGGCCGCCCGAGAGCACCACGCGCTCATAGTCCAGGCCGCTCATCAGCACCTTGGCGCCATTGCCTTCGCCGCCCAGCACGTTTTCTTCGGGGACTTCGCAGTTGTCAAAGAACAGCGGGTAGGTGTTGGAGCCGCGCATGCCCAGCTTGTCCAGATGGTGGCCGTGGCTGAAGCCCTTGAAGCCCTTCTCGATGATGAAGGCCGTCATGCCGCGCGCGCCGAGCTGGGGCTCGGTCTTGGCATAGACCACCAGGGTGTCGGCGTCGCCGCCGTTGGTGATCCACATCTTGCTGCCGTTGAGCACATAGCGGTCGCCCTTCTTCTCGGCATGCAGCTTCATGCTGATCACGTCCGAGCCGGCGCCGGGTTCGCTCATGGCCAGGGCGCCGATGTGCTCGCCGCTGATCAGGCCCGGCAGGTATCGGCGCTTCTGCGCCTCGGTGCCGTTGCGGTTGATCTGGTTGACGCAGAGGTTGCTGTGGGCGCCGTAGCTCAGGCCCACCGAGGCGCTGGCGCGGCTGATCTCTTCCATGGCCACCATGTGAGCCACATAGCCCAGGCCGGTGCCGCCATGAGCTTCATCCACGGTCAGGCCGTGCACGCCCAGATCACCCAGCCGGCGCCAGAGTGCGGCAGGGAACAGGTTCTGCTGATCGATCTGCGCGGCTTGGGGCGCAATCTCGTTCTGCGCAAAGTCGCGCACCGCCTCGCGCAGCGCGGCCACGTCGTCGCCCAGTGGAAAGGTGAAGGTCGATTCGAACATGCGGTTCTCCTGTGGGTCTACGGTGCGGCGTCGTCAAAATGAGCTTTGCTCACTTGATGTGGCGAAAGAGACCCGAAGTTGAACCGGGTCTCCGCTGTCAGTCTCCGAAATCTACCAGTGGAGAGATTGCCTTGCAAGCCTGATTTGAGTAATACTCAATAAAATGGCACCCATGATCCCCACTGCACGGCGAGGCGCAGCCAGCGCCAAGAGCGAGCAACGCATCCGCGACATCTTGCGCGTCGGCCGCGAGGTGTTTTCAGAGCGTGGCTACGAGAGCGCCACTACCGTTGAAATCGCCCAGCGTCTGGGCATTTCAGAGGCGACCGTGTTCACCTATTTCAGGGGCAAGCGCGAGCTCTGCATCAGCGTGATTGGCGAGTGGTACGACGAGATCATCGCGGCCATGGAGCGTGCGCTGCCACGGGATCAACCCGTGCGCAGGCAACTGGAGGTGTTCGTTCTCACCCATCTGCAACTGTTCCTGGTGCAAGGGACGGGTCTGTGTGCGCTGGTGTTGTCCGAAGGTCGCAGCAAAGGTCCCGGGCTGGGTGAGGTGCTGGTGCCGCTGCAGCGGCGCTACACCGCGCCTCTGATGGACATGCTGGCTCGAGGCCAGGCCAGCGGTGCCATCCGCAACGATGTGCCGCTGCGCTTGCTGCGCTCCATGGTGCTGGGGCCGATGGAGCACATCTTGTGGGAGGCTGTCGGGCAGCGGCAAGTCCCGGAGCCCGCCGGGTTGGCTGCCACCAGCGCGGTTCTGGCGGACTTGCTCTGGAGCAGCGTGCGCGCGCCTGAGGTGGCCGAGGTCAAGCTGGCAGCGCTGCAGAGTGACCTGGCGCAGTTGCTGGCGCGTCAGGCATGAAAAAACCGGACGTGCCTTTCGGCAGGTCCGGTTTGCAGCGCTCAACCCGCCCGTGAGGGCAGGTGAGGATGATCAGAAGCGGTGGCGAACGCCGACCATGTAGCCGGTGCGGCTGGTTTCGCCGTTGGCGAACACCAGCTTCTTGCCCAGGCTGGTGTTGTCGACTTCGAAGTAGACATCGGTGCGCTTGGACAGAGCGTAGTCAGCCACGGCAGCGGCAAACTTGGCGGTGCCTTCGGCGTTCGTGGTGCCCTTCTTCGAATCTTGCTTCGAATCCCAGTAGTGAACGCCCAGGTTCAAGGCGGGAGTCACCTGGTACAGGGCGCCCAGCGACCACATCGTCCGGTTGTCCATGTTGGTCGACACGGCGAAGCCACCGTTGGCGCCACCGTTGCCCAGCAGGGCGGCCAGCGTCGCGCGGCTGAACTTGTCATCCGGATCGGTCAAGGCCCAGCCGGCGGTCAGGACCAGGGGGCCCATGGTGAAAGCGCCGCCAGCGGTGGTGGCCGTCACGGTGTTGCCCGCTGCGTCGTTCAGGGTCTGCATCCCAGCGCCGACAGCGATCGGGCCGTTCTCGTAGCGGACGTAGCCACCGCGTGAAGAGCCAGAACCACCTTCAGCGGCGGCTGCGGCCAGCGCCACGCGGAAGCCGTTCATCTCAGCCAGGTACTTGACGGAATTGCTGGTGCGTGCGCCCAGCGACATGCCGATCTCAGGCTTGAATGCCTCGATGTAAGGCGAGTACTTGAACGAGGCATAGGTGCTGGTCGTGATGTCGAACAGCACGTTGTACTGGCGGCCCAGCATGACTTGGCCGTAGCTGGTCTTCAGACCAACCCAGCTTTGACGCCAGAAGTCGCCAGCGCTGGTCACGGCGCCGGTATCGGCCATGAAGCGGTGCTCGAAGTTGGCCAGGGCCGACATGCCGCCGCCCAGATCCTCGTTCACACGGAATCCCAGGCGGCTTTGCGACATGCCGCCGGGAGCGATCGTGTTGTTGGTCTTGCCGGCGCGACCGGAGTCTTCACTGCGAACGGCGGCATCGATGATGCCGTAGATCGTCACGGTCGACGATTGGGCGAACGACACCGAACTCATCGCGCACAGTGCTGCAGCGCAAAGAAGGGTTTTTTTCATGAGGTCTGTCTCCAGTTGAACAGCCTTCATTGTCTCCTTCGAGGCCCGTAACAGGCGAGTAACCTGTTGCAGCCCGCGCACAAGAGGTTTCCCTTCAGCAGAAACCCTGTGTGCGCAAGCGTCATGCGCTGCGTCAACAATTTGTCACGGACATCCCGATTGACTGGGGCGACGCGATCCCGGGTTCAGCGCGCCCAGGTGTCCTTCAGGCCCGAGATCCGGTTGATCACCGGTTGACCGGCCTGGTGGTCAAGCCGGTCCGTGACGAAATAGCCATGTCGCTCGAACTGGAACCGGACATCTGCCGGGACGGCAGCCAGTGAAGGCTCCAGATAGCCCTGGACGATGCGCTTGCTGTCCGGGTTGAGGACGGTCAGGAAGTCGCGACCGCCTGCATCGGGCTGGGCTTCGTTGAACAAGCGGTCGAACAGCCGGATCTCGGCCGCGATCGCGTCGTGGGCGCCCACCCAGGTGATCACCCCCTTGACCTTGACGCTGTCCGCACCGGGCGTGCCGCTCTTGGTGTCAGGGATGACCGTGGCGGTGACGGCCGAGATGCGCCCCTCGGCATCTTTCTCGCAGCCTGTGCACTCGATCACCACACCGTATTTGAGGCGCACCTTGTTGCCCGGGAACAGTCGGAAGAAGCCCTTGGCCGGGACTTCAGCAAAGTCATCCCGCTCGATCCACAGTGACGGGCCCAGGCTGAACTGGCGCACACCCAGTTCGGGCCGGTGGGGGTGGGCGGGGGCGCTGCAGGGCTCACGGGCGCTGTCGCTGCCAAAGACCTCGGCCCAGTTGGTCAGCTTGAGTTCGACCGGATCGATCACGGCCATGGCCCGGGCGGCTTGTTCTTCCAGGTCGGCGCGCAGGGCGATGTCGAGCACCGAATAGTCGAGCCAGATGTTGCTCTTGCTGGCGCCTGAGTCGTCGGCCACCTTGCGGATGGCCGCGGGCGTGTAACCGCGCCGGCGCATGCCGGCCAGTGTGGGCATGCGTGGGTCGTCCCAGCCTTGCACATGCTGCTCGTCCACCAGTTGCTTGAGCTTGCGCTTGCTGGTGATCACATAGCTCAGGTTCAGGCGGCCGAACTCGTACTGCTTGGGCAGCGGGTGGGCCAGCATCGGCGCCAGCACGCGGCCGTCGGCCAGGGTGTCGGGCTCGGCCAGTCGCTCCAGCAGCCAGTCGTAGAACGGCCGCTGGTCTTCAAACTCAAGGGTGCAGATCGAGTGGGTGATCCGCTCCAGCGCGTCCTCGATCGGATGGGCATAGGTGTACATCGGGTAGATGCACCAGCGGTCGCCCGTGTTGTGGTGGGTGGCGCGGCGGATCCGGTAGAGGGCAGGGTCGCGCAGATTGATGTTGGGCGAGGCCATGTCGATCCGGGCGCGCAACACCATGGCGCCGTCGGCATGCAGGCCGTCGCGCATTTCGCGGAAGCGTGCCAGGTTCTCGGCCGGTGTGCGGCTGCGGAACGGGCTGTCGGTGCCGGGCGTGGTGAAGTCGCCCCGGTTGGCGCGCATGGCCTCGGGGCTTTGCTCGTCCACATAGGCCAGGCCGCGCTCGATCAAGCGCTCGGCCGCCTGGTACATGAAGTCGAAGTAGTTGCTCGCGTAGAACTTGTGCGAGGTGCCGTAAGCATCCCAGTCCCAGCCCAGCCAGCGCACCATCTCCTCGATGGCGTCCACATACTCCTGCTCTTCCTTCTCCGGATTGGTGTCGTCAAAGCGCAGGTGGCAGACGCCGCCATAGTCGCGCGCCAGGCCGAAGTTCAGGCAGATGCTCTTGGCATGGCCGACGTGCAGGTAGCCATTGGGCTCGGGCGGAAAGCGCAGACGCACTCGGGCCGGATCGATGGCGCCGGCCTGATGGTGGTCTGCATCACCCGGGCTGCCGCCGAAGGGTCGCTGAGCATGGGTGCCGGCCTCCAGGTCGCGCTCGATGATGGCGCGCAAGAAATTGGCCGGCTTGTGCGGCTCGGCGGGGCTGGCAGGTTTGGGCTCGCTCATGAAAACG
>CALRVU010000029.1:0-13597 GCA_943371685.1 Bordetella parapertussis
GGGTGGGCGTGGTCGGCCCCAATGGCTGCGGCAAGTCCAACATCATGGACGCGGTGCGCTGGGTGCTGGGCGAGAGCAAGGCCAGCGAGCTGCGCGGCGAGTCCATGCAGGACGTCATCTTCAATGGCTCGGGCAACCGCAAGCCGGCCAGCCGGGCCAGCGTCGAGCTGGTCTTCAGCAACGAAGATGGCCGCGCCGGTGGCAGCTGGAACCAATACGCCGAGATCGCCGTCAAGCGGGTGCTGACCCGCGAGGGCGGCAGCAGCTACTTCATCAACAACCAGCCGGTGCGCCGTCGCGACGTGCAGGATGTGTTCCTGGGCACCGGCCTGGGGCCGCGGGCCTACGCCATCATCGGCCAGGGCACGATTTCCCGGATCATCGAATCCCGGCCCGAAGAGCTGCGCCTGTTTCTGGAAGAAGCCGCTGGCGTGTCCAAGTACAAGGAACGCCGCCGCGAAACCGAGCACCGCCTGAAGGACACCCGCGAGAACCTGACCCGGGTTGACGACATCCTGCGCGAGCTCAATGCCAACCTGGAGAAGCTGGAGCGGCAGGCTGAAGTGGCCACCCGGTTCCGCAGCCTGCAGGACGCTGGCACCCTGAAGCTGCAGCAGCTCTGGTTCCTCAAGCACCGTGACGCATCCCTGGAGGAGGAGCGGGTCAAGCTGGCCTCGCTCGAAGCCACCAATGTGCTCGAGGCGCGCCTGGCAGATCTGCGCCATGTCGAGGCCGAGCTGGAGGCGGTGCGCCAGGCCCACTACGAGGCCTCCGATGCTCTGCATGAGAAGCAGGGCGATCTGGCCCAGGCCGCCCTGGAGGTGAGCCGGCTGGAAGAGCGCATCCGCTATGTGGTGGAAGGCCGGCAGCGTGCCGAGGCCCGCCTGGCCGAGCTGCAAGCCCAGAGCGACCAGTGGGACGAGCGCCGGGCGGCGGCCGAGGCCGAACAAGAGACCATCGCCGAGCAGATCGCCGCCGCAGAGGAACAAGCCGAGTTGCTGGCCGCCCAGGCCGAAGAAGCCACCGACGCGGGTCCGCAGCAAGAGGAGGCCGTGCGAGCGGCCCAGCAGCGGGCCAATCAGCAGCGCAGCCTGGTCACCCAGGTGCAGCAGCAGATCCAGTTGCTGGCCGCCGAGAGCCGCAACATCGACGAGCAGACCCGCGCCCTGCGCACCCGGCGCGAGCGCCTGGCGCTGGAGCGCCAGGGCCTGGCCGCGCCCGACACCGGCCGGCTCGACGAGCTGCGCGAGGACAGCGCGGCCGCCGACGAAGCCTATGGCGAGGCCGAAGCCCGCTTGCAGGACCTGGGCGAGCAAGTGCCGCAGCTTGACGAGCAGCGCCGCAGCCAGCAGGCCCAGGTCAACAGCGAGTCAGCACGGCTTGCTGACCTGACGGCCCGGCTGGAGGCCTTGCGCGCCCTGCAAGAGAAGGTTCAGACCGAAGGCAAGCTCAAGCCCTGGCTGGCCAAGCACGGCCTCGACAGCCTGCAAGGCTTGTGGACCCGGATCCACATCGAGCCCGGCTGGGAGGTGGCGCTGGAGTCAGCCCTGCGCGAGCGCATGAGCGCGCTGCAGGTGGGCCGGCTGGAGACGGTGCGCGCCTTCGCCGGCGATGCGCCGCCCGCCAAGCTGGCGTTCTATTCGCCACCCGCCACCGAGCTGCCCAAGGCCCCGGCCCGCATGAGTCGCTTGTCCGACCTGTTGCGCCTGAGCGAGGCGGGTTTGTCGGCCCTGCTGACCGATTGGCTGGAGGGCGTGTACACGGCCGCTGACCTGGAGCAGGCCCTGGCCGCCCGGGCCAGCCTGGCGCACGGCGAGGTCATCATGACCCGCGACGGCCATGCGGTGTCGCAGTTTGCGGTGAGCTTCTATGCGCCGGACTCCGAGCAGGCCGGCCTGCTGGCCCGAGCACAGGAGATCGAGAACCTTGAGCGCAGCAGCCGGGCCCAGGCCCTGCTGGCCGATGACTCGCGCAGTGCCCTGATCCGCATCGAGGCGGCCTATACCGAGGCGGCCGGCCGGCTGGCCAGCGCCCGGCGCGAGGCGGCCGAGGCCCAGACGCGCGCCCACCAGTTGCAAGTGCAGCTGATGCAGCTCTCGCAGCAAGCCCAGGCCGCCCAGGCGCGGCGCGGCCAGTTGCAAGAAGAGCTGGGCGAGATCGACGCGCAGATGGAAGAGCTGGCCGAGCGCCGCGCTACTGGCGAGGGCCGGTTCGAGACGCTGGACATGGAGCTGGGCAACACCCAGGAACGTCATGCCGAGCTGGAGGACGCGGTGATTGCGGCCGAGCGCAAGCTGGGGCAGGCCCGCGAACAGCTGCGCGCGCTGGAGCGGCAGGCGCAGGAGGCCCAGTTCCAGGCCCGAGCGCTGGCCGCGCGGCGCGGCGAGCTGCAGCGCGCCATCGAGACAGCCGTTCAGCAGGTGCGCACCAATGCCGCCACGGCCGAGAGCCTGATGGCCGAACTGGAGCGCTTCAACGACGCTGCCGCGCAATCGGGCCTGCAAGACGCGCTGGCCCTGAAGCTGGAGAAGGAAGCCGCCCTGGCCACCGCCCGCAGTGCCTACGACGACCTGTCGCTGCGCCTGCGCAGCGCGGACGAGCAGCGCCTGGGCCTGGAGCGCAGCCTGGAGCCGCTGCGCGAGCGCATCACCCAGCTGCAGCTGGAGTCGCAAGCCGCGCAGCTCGGCGGCGCCCAGTACATGGAGCAGCTGATCGCCGCCGAGGTGGACCTGGCGGCGCTGGCCGCCAGCATCGAGGCCGGCCAGGTCAAGCTGCACGGCCTGCAGAGCGAGATCGACCGGATCAACCGCGAGATTGCCGCCCTGGGCGCCGTCAACCTGGCCGCTTTGGACGAACTGAGCGCGGCCCGTGAGCGCAAGACCTTCCTGGATGCGCAGAACGCCGACCTGACTGAGGCCATCAACATCCTGGAAGCGGCCATCCACAAGATCGACCTGGAAACCCGCGACCTGTTGATGAACACCTTCAACCAGGTCAACGAAGGTTTTGGCCGGATGTTCCCCACGCTGTTTGGCGGCGGCCAGGCCAAGCTGGTGATGACTGGCGACGAAGTGCTGGACGCCGGCGTGCAGGTCATGGCCCAACCGCCGGGCAAGAAGAACGCGACCATCCATCTGCTGTCAGGCGGCGAGAAGGCGCTGACCGCGATCGCTCTGGTGTTCGCCATCTTCTTGCTCAACCCCGCGCCGTTCTGCCTGCTTGATGAGGTCGACGCGCCGCTGGACGACGCCAATACCGAGCGCTACGCCAAGCTCGTCGCCGAGATGTCCAAGGGAACCCAGTTCCTGTTCATCTCGCACAACAAGATTGCAATGGAAATGGCAGAACAACTGATCGGCGTGACCATGCAGGAGCAGGGCGTCTCGCGCATCGTGGCGGTGGACATGGAAGCCGCCGTGGGCATGGTGGAGGCCGCATGACCTTGACCCTTGCGCTGTCGATGCTGGCCGGCCTGGTGCTGCTGGCCGTGGTGGTGCATGGCGCCTGGGCGGCCCGCCGGGCCGCGCCCAAGCCCCTGCGTGGTGAGCGAACAGAGCTTGGCGAACCCGGCCTGGGTCGCGAAGCCCAGGGCGACGGCCGGCAAGAGCCCCGACTGGAGCCCACGCTGGGCGAGCCATCGTCTGCCCATGGTTCCGAGCCCTCGGGCGGTGCCAACGGGCCGATGTTTGCCGAGCCTGGGCGGCCGCTCGGTGCCCTGTCGCCGATGCGCCGCAGCCTGCGCATTGACGCCTTGATCGACGCCATCGCCACCGTCACCCCCGAAGCGCCGCTGGCCGGCGAGCTGGCCTTGCAGCATCTGCCAGCCAGCCGCCGTGCGGGTGCCAAGCCCTTTCACATCGAGGGCCTGAATGCCGAGACTGGCGAGTGGGAGCTGACCCGTGGCGGGCAGCGCTACGGCGACTTTCAGGCCGGTCTGCAGATGGCCAACCGCAACGGCCCGCTCAACGAGATCGAGTACTCGGAGTTCGTGCAGAAGATCCAGGCCTTTGCCGATGCGCTGGGCGCCACGGCCGATTTCCCCGACATGCTGGACGTGGTGGCCCGGGCCCGTGAGCTCGACGGCTTTGCCAGCCAGCACGACGCGCAGATCGTGTCATTGCTGCGTGCCAACAGCGTGGCCTGGTCGGTGGGCTACATCCAGCAGGCGGCCGGGCGGCATGGCTTTGTGCCGGGTGCGGTGGCCGGCCGGATGGTCCTGCCCTCGGGCGAGGAGGGTGCACCGCCGATGGTGGTGCTGGCCTTTGACTCTCAAGCGGCGCTGGCCGATGACCCAGGTCAGGCGGCCTTGCGCAGCATCAGCCTGAGCCTGGACGTCCCGCAGAGCCTCGAGTCGGCCGAGCCCTTTGCCGCCTGGCAGGAGTGCGCACGGCGACTGGCCGAGGACCTGGATGCGACCCTGGTGGACGACCAGGGCACGCCCATCACCCTGCATGCCTTTGCGGCCATCGGCCAGGAGCTGCAACGCCTCTACCGCGCGCTGGAAGCCCGCGATCTGGCGGCCGGCAGTGCGGTGGCTCGGCGCTTGTTCAGCTGATCGCCTCAGCCACTTCGCTCAGGGCGGTCCGCAACCAGCGTTGCACGGGATTATCTTGATGGCGACGGTGCCAGACCATGTACATGGGCATGGCCGGCGTGGCCAGGGGCACCGGGGCTGAGGCCAGATCGCCCAACGCGGCGTGCGCCATCATGGACGGCGCCGTGGCGATCCAGACGCTGCCGCGCAGCATCGGACCCAGCGCCGCCAGACCGGGAACGGTGGCGATGAACTGCCGCTGCACGCCGCGCGCCAGCAGCCATTGGTCCACATCCAGGCTGCGCCGCGGCTCATAGAGCACGCTGACATGCTCGGCCGCCAGGTAGTCGGCCCGGCTGGCCGGCGCGCTGCGCTGCGCCGCATCGAAGAACACCCGGTAGTGGTCCTCGAACAGACGCTTCTGGAAGATGTCGCTGCCCTCGGGCGGGCGGGGCGTGATGATCAGCTGGCAGGCCTCGTCGCGCAGCATGGCCGCGCTCGGTGCCCCCGACGGAATGACCCGCAGCGTGACACCGGGCGCTTGCGCGCGCAGCCGGCGCAGCAGCGGCGGCAGCAGCAGGTCGCGCTGCAGATCGTTGGCGGCGATGGTGAAGCATGTGCTCAGACGTGCCGGGTCAAAACCCGCGGCCACGCTGAAGGCGCGCAACTCGTCGAGCAACAGCCGCGCACGCCTGGCCAGCAGATCGGCCTGGGCCGTGGCGGTGATGCCGCGGCCTGACTTGACGAACAGCGGATCGCCCACGATGGCGCGCAACTTGTCCAGGCCGTGGCTGACGGCCGATTGGGTCAGGCTCAGCCGGCCGGCCGCACGGGTGACCGAGCCTTCCTCGTGGACGGCCAGCAGCAGTTGCAGCAGGCGGCCGTCCAGGTCGAGGTGGCTGTGGCTGGCCTGCCGGGTCAGCAATGGCGGGTTGGATTGATCTGCTTCGCTCATGAATTAGATGAGTATCCATCGGTTTATTGGTGCGGTGCAACTGGCCATACTGATTTCCAAGCCGCCCCACACGCACCCTTCACACCAGCGCAGGAGACCCCATGAGTCACGAGATCGACATTCCCGGCACCACCTTGTTCGACGGTGTGCAGGCCATCAAGGGCTATGCCCTGAACAAGCTGTGCTACTCGTTCAACGCGGCCGAGAACCGCGCCGCCTTTCTGCAGGACGAAGACGGCTACTGCGCCCGCTACCAGCTCACACCGCCGCAGCGCGAGGCCATTCGCAGCCGCCAGGTGCTGGCGCTGATCGCCGCCGGCGGCAATGTCTATTACCTGGCCAAGTTCGCCGGCATCCTGGGCCTGGATGTGCAGGACCTGGGCGCGCAGCAGACCGGCATGAGCAAGGACGCCTTCAAGGCCAAGTTGCTGGCCGCCGCCCACTGATTCCACATTGCCCACTCCGGAGACATTCCATGGCCCAGATTGTTGGTGGCGTCACCACCTCCCATGTTCCCGCGATCGGTCGCGCCATCGCCAAGGGCTTGCAGCACGAGCCCTACTGGAAGCCCTTCTTTGATGGCTACGCCCCCGTGCACCGCTGGCTGGAGACGGCCCGGCCTGAGGTGGTCGTGGTGTTCTACAACGACCATGGTCTGAACTTCTTCCTCGACAAGATGCCGACCTTTGCCGTGGGTGCTGCGCCCAGCTACTGCAATGCCGACGAGGGCTGGGGCATCCCGCAGGTGCCGGCCTTCCAGGGCGATCCGGCGCTGTCCTGGCAGCTCATCAATGCGCTGGTCGAGGAAGAGTTCGACCTGACCACCTGTCAGGAGATGCTGGTCGACCATGCCTTCACCCTGCCCATGGCCTTGCTCTGGCCCGACCAGGCCTGGCCGGTGACGGTGGTACCGGTGTGCATCAACACCGTGCAGTTTCCGCTGCCATCGGCCAAACGCTGCTGGGCCCTGGGTGAGGCGGTGGGCCGGGCGGTACGCAACATTCCGGGGGATCAGCGGGTGATGTTCCTGGGCACGGGCGGCCTGAGCCATCAGCTGGACGGCGAGCGCGCCGGCTTCATCAACAAGGACTTTGACCTGCAGTTCATGGAAAGCTTGATCCAGCACCCGCAGTGGGCTACCCAGTTCAACACCCATGCGCTGGTGGAAAAGGCCGGTACCCAGGGCGTGGAGCTGCTGATGTGGCTGGCCACCCGGGCAGCACTGGGCGGGCCGGTCAGGGCGGTGCATCAGAACTATCACATCCCGATTTCCAACACCGCCTCCGGCCTCATGGTGATGGAGCCGCTGGCCTGAGAAGGCAGGCGGTACGATCAGCAGCGAAAATCGCTGCATGAACCCGCCCATGGACCTGTTGACCAGCCTTCTGCTCATCGCCTTGCTCATCAGCGCTTCGGCGTTTTTCTCGGTGTCCGAGATGGCCATGGCGGCAGCCCGGCGGATCAAGCTGAGCCAGCTGGCCGATGACGGCGACCCGCGCGCCGCCCAGGTGCTGGCCGTGCAGAGCGCGCCCAGCGACTATGTGTCGGTGGTGCAGATCGGCCTGAACACCGTGGCCATCCTCGGCGGCATCCTGGGCGACGGCGCGCTGGCACCGCACTGTCTCTCGCTGCTGCAGTGGCTGGGGCTGGCGCCCGAGCTGGCCCGCACGGCCAGTGCCGGCCTGTCCTTTGTACTGGTCACTTCGCTGTTCATTCTGCTGGCCGATCTGGTGCCCCGCCGCGTCGGCATGAACGACCCCGAGCGCCTGGCCATGGCCGTGGTCGGCACCATGACCACGCTGATCACCGTGCTGCGTCCGCTGGTCTGGGCGTTTGGTGCGCTGGCCGGGCTCATCACCCGCGCCCTGGGCCTGCCGCAAAGCCGCGATGACCGCATCACCCACCTCGACATCCTGGCCCTGACCGAGGCCGGCGCCCAGACCGGCGCCGTGGCCAGCGCCGAGCAGCAGGTGATCGAGAACGTGTTCGAGCTGGACACCCGCCGGGTCGAGAGCGTGATGACCACCCGAGAGCGCATCGTCTGGCTGGCGCTGGACGATGAAGAGGCCTTGCTGCGGGCGCGGGTGGCCGAGGAGCCGCACTCGACCTACCTGGTCTGCGACGACGGCGTGGACGAGGTGCGCGGCTATGTGGACGCCACCGACCTGTTCCAGCGCGTCTTGCGCGAAGAGCCGATCGGCCTGCGCGACTGCGACGCCGCCGGCCTGATCAAGCGGGTGTTGATCGTGCCCGACCGCATCACCCTGGCCGAGATGCTGACCCAGTTCCGCCAGGCCCATGAAGACTTTGCGGTGGTGGTCAATGAGTACAGCCTGGTGGTCGGCGTGATCACCCTGAACGATGTGATGAACACGGTGATGGCCAGCATGGTCGGTTCGCACGCCGAAGAGCAGATCGTGCGCCGCGACGACGGCAGTTTTCTGGCCGATGGCATCACGCCCATTCCCGACATCGCGCGCGCGCTGGCCATCGACGAATGGCCGCACTCCGGCCAGTACGACACCCTGGCCGGCTTCCTGATGGTGATGCTGCGCCGCATCCCGCGCCGCACCGACCATGTCGACCTGCAAGGCTGGCGCTTTGAAGCCATGGACGTGGACCGCCACCGCGTTGACCAGGTGATGATCACCCGCCGCGCGCCGGCAGCCACCAATCCGCCGCCGCAATCGGCCTGATCTGGCCTGATCGGCTGGATCTGCGCGCCCTGGAATGTGTTCTGTTGAAGGAGCTCCCATGCCGCCTGATCTGATCGACGCACCCACCCGTCGCCTTTGGCTGTTGCAGGGCGCGGCCTGGGCCTTGGCGGCCACGGGTTTGCCTGCGCGCGCCGCTGAGCCGCCGGCCTGGTCTGGGCCCTTGTTCGACATGCACCTGCACTACAACGTCGAGGCCTGGAGCGGACCGCATCCGGTGGCCGATGTGCTGGCCCGGCTGGAGCGCGCGGGCGTGCGCGCCGTGGTGGCCAACAGCCGGCCCAACGAGGGCACCCGCAGCCTGGCCGAGGCTGCGGTGCAGGCTCGCGCCGCCGGGGTGGTGGTCGTGCCCTTCGTCCGGCTCTACCGCAACCGCGATGACTACAGCAGCTGGTTCGCCGATCCCAGCATCGAGACCATGGTGCAGGCGGAGCTGGCCGCCGGCACCGCAGCCGGCCCCTACCGGGGGCTGGGTGAGTTCCATCTCTACGACAGCGCCAATGCCAACGGCCCGGTGGCCGCCCGCCTGATGAAGCTGGCCCAGGCGCGGCAGCTGGTGGTGCTGGCCCATGTGGACGATGCCGCCATCGACCTGCTGATGGCCCATGCGCCACAGGCCCGCCTGGTCTGGGCCCACACCGGCATCGGCGGCGTGCCCGAGGCCCGCGTGGCCGCGCTGCTGCGCCGCTGGCCCGGGCTGATGGGCGAGCTGTCCTACCGGCCGGGGCTCACCCAGGAAGACGGCCAGCTCAGCCCGGCCTGGCGGGCCCTGATCACCGAGTTCCCCGATCGCTTCGTCATCGGCTCGGACACCTGGGTCAACCAGCGCTGGGACGGCTACGACCGGCTAATGGCCGACTACCGGCGCTGGCTGGGTGGCTTGCCCGCCGCCACGGCCCACCGCCTGGCCTGGGGCAATGCGGCGGCGCTGTTCGGTCTGCCGGCCACGCCCTGATTCATGGCCGGTCTGCCGAGAACCGCCGCTGCAGTTCTTACACTGTCGCCATGGCCTTGAACGAACCCCACGCACCATCCCCCGCCGAGCAGGCGGCCACGCTGCGCGCGCAGCTGCAGCACCATGCCCACCAGTACTACGTGCTGGATGCGCCGAGCGTCCCCGACGCTGAGTACGACCGCCTGTTCCAGGCGTTGCAGGCGCTGGAGGCGGCCCATCCTGAGCTGCTGACCGCCGACTCGCCGACCCAGCGCGTGCTCGGCCGGGTGCTGGACGGTTTTGCGGCGGTCCGCCATGCGGTGGCCATGCTCAGCATCCGCACCGAGACCGACACCACGGCCGCTGGCGCCCAAGCCTTTGACGCCCGCGTTCGCCGCGAGCTGGCGCTGGCCGAAGACGCGCCGGCCGTGGCCTATGCCGCTGAGCTGAAGTTTGACGGCCTGGCCATGAACCTGCGTTACGAGCACGGCGTGCTGGTGCAGGCCGCCACCCGGGGCGATGGCGAGAGCGGCGAGGACGTGACCCAGAACATCCGCACCATTGCCCAGATCCCGCTGCGCCTGATGGGCGTGACGGCGCCGGTGCTGGAGGTGCGCGGCGAGGTCTACATGCGCCGCGACGACTTTGACGCGCTGAACGAGCGCCAACGCGGCCTGATCGCCGCCGGGGCCAGGAACGAAAAGACCTTCGTCAATCCGCGCAATGCCGCCGCCGGCGCGGTGCGCCAGCTTGATCCGGCGATTGCCGCCAAGCGGCCCCTGAGCTTTTACGCCTACGGCCTGGGCGAGGTGCAGGGCTGGGACGTGCCGCCCACCCACAGCGGCCTGCTCGATGCGTTGGCCGGCGCTGGCCTGCCGGTTTGTGCCGATCGCGCGGTGGTGCAGGGCGCCGCCGGCCTGGTGGCCTTCCATGAGCAGATCGCGGCCCGCCGCGACAGCCTGCCCTTCGACATCGACGGCGTGGTCTACAAGGTCAACGACCGGGCCCTGCAAGCTCAGCTGGGCTTTGTGACCCGCGAGCCGCGCTGGGCCGTGGCCCACAAATACCCGGCCCAGGAGCAGATGACCCGGCTGCTGGACATCGACATCCAGGTCGGCCGCACCGGCAAGCTCACGCCAGTGGCCAAGCTGCAGCCCGTGTTCGTCGGCGGCACCACCGTCAGCAATGCCACCCTGCACAACGAGGACGAGGCCCGCCGCAAGGACGTGCGCATCGGCGACATGGTCATCGTGCGCCGCGCCGGCGATGTGATCCCCGAGGTGGTGGGCGTGGTGGCCGAGCAGCGCCCTGCGGACGCCGGCGAGGCCTTTGACCTTTACAAGCGCCTGGGCGGCGTCTGCCCGGTCTGCGCCAGCCCGATCGAGCGGGAGGAGGGTGAGGCCGACTGGCGTTGCACCGGCGGCCTGACCTGCCCGGCCCAGCGCAAGCAGGCCCTGCTCCACTTCGCCAGCCGCCGCATGATGGACATCGAAGGCCTGGGCGACAAGCTGGTCGATCAACTGGTCGATGCCGGCATCGTCAAGAGCATTCCCGACCTCTACAAGCTGGGCCTGGCCAAGCTGACGGCACTCGAGCGCATGGGCGAGAAAAGCGCGGTCAACCTGCTGGCCGGCATCGAGAAGAGCAAATTCACCACCCTGGGCCGCTTCCTGTTCAGCCTGGGCATCCGACACGTGGGCGAGACCACGGCCAAGGACCTGGCCCGGCACTTCGGCAACATCGACCGCCTGATGGACGCCAGCGAGGCCCAGTTGCTGGAGGTGCGCGACGTGGGCCCGGTGGTGGCCGCCAGCCTGCGTCACTTCTTTGACCAGCCCCTGCACCGCGAGGTGGTGGCCCAGCTCTGCGCCGCGGGTGTGCACTGGCCCGAGGAACAAGGCACCGCCAGCGACGCCCCCCGGCCGCTGCTGGGCATGACGCTGGTGCTCACCGGCACCCTGCCCACGCTGGGCCGCGACGCCGCCAAAGACCTGATCGAAGCCGCCGGCGGCCGCGTCAGCGGCTCCGTGTCCAAGAAGACCCACTACGTGGTGGCCGGCGAGGAAGCCGGCAGCAAGCTCGACAAGGCGCGGGAGCTGGGGCTGACGGTGCTGGATGAGGCGGGGTTGTTGGCCTTGCTGGATCCCACGGCGGCGCCTCCTGTCATCTGATGACGACCACGGCAGCCTTCTGCAATGGGCTTCGCCTAAACTGGTTCGATCTGGAACAGTGGGAGCTGAAAAGATGAAGATGAGCAAGATCTCGAGCCTTCGGCTCGGCGCGACGGGCATTGCGGTGCTGGTCGCCGGTTTGGCGGGTTGCGGCGGTGGCGTCACCGATGACAGCGGCGGCACGGCAGAGCGCCTGACGTGCCTGGAGACCTGCACGCCATCCAACACCGTCAACCCGGATCAGCTCAGTGCGCATTACGCACTGGTCAGCGAGGGGGGCAAGGTCCAGGCTCAAGCCGGCTTCAACACCGGGGACGATCCTCGTTTCAACGTCGAGGTGGCGGGTGGTGACAAGCTGCGTGTGGTGACCGCCAGCGGCGCCAACACCTTCCACATCCCTTCTTCCGGCGGCATCGCCGGCATCATCGCGGCCTTTCCGTCGCTGCTCATCATCGGGGCCACGCCCTACCTGAGTGATGTGCCGTCCTCGGCGACTACCTTGCCCGCCGACTTCGAGTTCGTGCGGGGCGCCACGGTCTACAAGTCTTCGGTGACGCTGCCCGCGCCCTTCAGCATCACCGCGCCGGCCGCCGGCGCTACCTTTCCCTTGAGCACCCGAACCTTGTCGGTGCGGCTGGCATCGGGCGGCATGGCGCCTGAGAACCAGGCTGAGTTCAAATGCGCCGACAGCAATGGCAACACCGCCAACAGCACGGAGAGCATTCCGGTGGCGACGATCGCCGCCTTGGCGGACGGCAGCGGCTATGCCTATACCCTGGACCTGGGTGCTGTGATCGACACCTTGATCTTCACGACCACCTTTCCTCGCGGGGCCGTGGCCAGCTGCGACATCGGACTGTCCGTGACCCTGCAGAACGACGGCACGCGCGATGCTCGTCTGGGCAGCAACACGCGGGTTTTTGCCCAGCAGATCCGCAGGGTGAGCTTCGCGTTGCGTTGATGGCAGCAACTCGCCATGATCGTCCCTGATCATTGGGCCGAGGCCCGGCTGCGGCGACGAAGCCACGGCCGGCAGATCACGGTGCGACGTTGGGGCTGGTCAATGACCAGCGTGGCCGACGCGCAGCAGATGGCCGATGGTCGCGCCGAGGCCGCATGGCAGCGCCTGCTGTCAGGTGAGGCGCTGGCCCGCCGTGAGCCGAAGGTGCCTTACAACGGGGCCGATGGTGTCCCGATCCGTGAAGAGGTGCTGAGCCGCCATGGCGAGCAGGTGATCACCCGAAATGCCTATGGCGCGCATTGCCTGAACTCGCCTGATGTCTGTTTTGCCGACATTGACTTTGGCGGCGACGTGACATGGCGCGCGACGCTGGGCGTGGTGGCCGCGCTGGCGGTTCTTTCAGTCGGCGTCGGTTGGCTGGTGGCCAGCCGCACCGTCACCGTCGTGCTCTGCCTTCTGGCGTTCGCCCTGTCTGGCATGGTGGCCCGGTGGGTGCGCCGAGCGATGCTGGCGGCGCGGGGTGGTGCCGAATCGCTGGTCAGGCAGCGAGTGTCGGGCTTTGTGACCCGGCATCCTGATTGGGGTGTGCGCCTCTACCGCACGCCGGCGGGCTTCAGGGCGATGGCCACGCACCGTCCTGTGGTTGTTGATGCGCCGGAAGTGACGGCGTTCTTCAAGGCCCTGGCTGCGGATCCGGTCTACGTGCGGATGTGCCGGCGTCAACGCTGCTTCCGGGCTCGACTGACCGCCAAGCCCTGGCGCATGGGCTCGGATCAGCCGGCCAGAATACGTCTGGGCGCTTGGCCGCCATTGCCCGACCGAATGGCGGTTCGACATGCCTGGGTGGCGCAGTACGACCGTCTGGCGCCCCGCTATGCCGCGTGTCACTACCTCGGCTCATTGGGCAGCGCCGAGGTGCATCCGGCCATCCGCCCGGTGTGCGACCTGCATGACCGGGTCTCGCGTGCGCTGGATCCGGCCTTGCCGCTGGCGTGACGACAATCGCAGGCATTTGAAACTTGACTTGATGGGAGTCCCCTTGTGAGCGACATGACCCGATCCCTGATCCTCCAGCACTGGTCCCTGTCCAACGCGCGCCGCTGGGATGAGTTCGCGCGCTTGCTGGACCCGGCCTTGCGCTACGAGGTGCCGCAGACCCGCGAATACAGCGAAACCGGCGAGGGCTACCTCGACATGTTTCGCACCTGGCCGGGCGACTGGCAGGCGCGGGTGACGCGGCTGGTGTGTGACGGCGATCAGGCGGTCTGCGTGATCGACTTCGTGGTCGACGGCAGCACCATGACCGGCATCTCGATGTTCGAGCTTCG
>CALRVU010000030.1:0-13415 GCA_943371685.1 Bordetella parapertussis
AAGGGGCTGAACGAGGCGCGGGCGCTGTCGACCCGGGTCACCGGCGCGCCTTCGATCAACGCGTGATAGACCGACTCGATGCGGCCGACGATGCGGTCCCAGCCCAGGGCCTCGGTGGTCAGTCGGGCCTGTCGGCCCATCACCAGCAAGCCTTCGCGGTCACGGGCCAGGTCGCCGGCCATGCGCACGAACTCGCTCAGGTTGCCAAAGGGCGCCAGCATGCCGCTGAGCTGCGGCCGCACCAGTTGCCCTGCGGCGGCATAGTCGTAGGCCAGCACCGGCAGGCCGCTGGCCATGGCCTCGGGCGTCACATTGCCAAAGGTCTCGGTCACGCTGGGGAACACGAACAGGTCGCCACTGGCATAGTGCGCGGCCAGTTCAGCACCGTGGCGCATGCCGGCAAACACGGCATCCGGGCAGCGGGCCTGCAGGTCCTTGCGGGCCGGGCCGTCGCCCACCAGCACCAGCTTGGCGCGCGGCTCGGCCAGGCGGATGGCCTCGAAGGCGGCCAGCAGGGTGTTCAGGTTCTTCTCGGCGGCCAGACGGCCCACATGCATCACCACCAGGTCGCGCGGGCCCACGCCCCAGCTCTGGCGCAGGGCCTCGCTGCGGAACACGGGCGAGAACACTTCGGTGTCCACGCCGCGCGCCACCACCATCACGTTCTTGAAGCCGTACTCCTGCAGCTCGCGCCGCAGGCCCTCGTCGGGCGTCATCGTGCACTGGGTCTGGTTATGGAACTTGCGCAGATAGGCCATGATCGGCTTGTGCAACCAGCCCACGCCATAGTGTTTGCTGTAGGCATGGAAGTTGGTGCGGAAGTCCGAGCACACCGGCAACTTCAGGTGGCAGGCCGCCTGCAGCGCCGACCAGCCCATCGGGCCCTCGGTGGCGATGTGCACCACATCCGGCCGGCGCAGCGACCAGAGCTTGACGAGTGACTTCTTGGACGTGACGCCCATGCGCAGGTGCGGATAGCGCGGGATCGGCAGGCCGCGCATCAGCACTTCATGAAAGCGCTCGGCCTCATTGGCCTGCTCGCCCTTGAGCTGGCCCGGCCGGATCAGCTGCAGCTCGTGGTTGCGCGCCCGCAAGCCCTCCACCACACTGGCAACGGTGCGGGCGACACCATTGACCTCGGGTGGATAGGTTTCGGTCACGACCGAGACCCGCAGCGACCGGCGCTGGGGGGGGAACTCGTCGACAACAATGTCTTCAGGCCGATCTTGCAGCATCGGGTCATGATGGCGACCGATTGCAACAGGATGGTGACGGTTGCTGCCATGATTCCGACACCGATTTGTCACCGTCGCTTCATCATGGGCCGACATGCTTCCGTCATTCGTTCGGCTCGCCGTCCTCAGGCTGTGCTGATCGTCTTGTTTTTGCCGTTGCGCAAGGAGTCAAGGTGAAAGAGTTCATGAATGCCCTCCGGGTCCAGCGCTGGGACGACCACCGCTACTACCACCAGAGCCGGATCAACCAGACGCTGCACCTGATCAGCGCCTGCAGCTTCATCGTGGCCTACGTCCTGCTGTTCATCGACCCGGCGATGGCCGCGCTGGTGGGTTGGCTGGTGTCGATGGTGACGCGCCAGTCGGGCCACTTCTTCTTCGAGCCGCTGGGTTTTGACCATGTCAACAATGCCACCCAGGAGCACAAGGAAGCCATCAAGGTGGGTTACAACCTGCGCCGCAAAGAGGTGCTGCTGGCCGCCTGGGCGGGCATCCCCGCCCTGCTGTGGTTCGTGCCCGACCTGTTCGGCCTGATCGAGCCGGCCACCGACTTCAACGGCTTCGCACACGATGTCGGCATGTACTGGCTGGCGCTGGGCGTGGGCGGCCTGCTGTTCCGCACCGTGCACCTGTTCTTCCTCAAGGGCCCGTTCACCGGCCTGGTCTGGATGACCAAGATCCTGACCGATCCCTTCCACGACGTGATGATCTACTGGAAGTCGCCCTTCTATCTGATGCGTGGCCAGTTGCTGGATCCGATGAAGCATGTCAGCCATGGCGTGGGGCATTTCAGTGATTCGGACGTGCCCGCCGACGCTGAGACCGACCCCGAGGTGGCCGCCCGCTGACCGGATCGGCGTCGCCCGGTCCGCCCATCGGCCCTGCGGGGCCGATTTTCGTTGGGGCCAGGCCCTGGCGCCCACCGACGTACTTCAAGTTGGGGTCCTGGTGCGGCGGCGCGGTGGCCGGACACTTGCTTGCATTTATCATTCAGCAGTCTCACTGCACCCCATGGCCGCTCGCTTCCAGACCCTGTTGCGCTCTGTTTTTCCGGCCCTCCTCGTGCTGGCAGGCGGGGCGTGGGCGATCGAAGCACAAGCCCAGACGGCGCTCAAGCCCTTGACTTCGGACTCGGTGCAGGCCGGTTTGCAGCGGGCGCCAGGTGCAGCGGTCCAGGCGCCCCGGCTCCTGGGCGGCATCAGTCTCCAGGACCGGCGTTACTACATCGCCGAGTACCAGGTGCTGGTCGAGATCGGCGGCGAGCTGACCATGCCGCAGGTCGACGGCACGGTGCTGGGGCTGGCGGTCAATACCCCGGCCGCGCTGGTCGATTGGCGCAGCCAGCCTGATGTCCAGGCACTGCAGTTGCTCGTCGATCATGGCTGGGCCGACCTGCGGGCACGCTTGCAGGCTGCGGGACTGCCCCAGATGAGTGCCAAGGAGCTGCTGGGCGTCACGCCGACGGTCTATGAAGCCACGGTCAGTGCCTCCACGCCTGACAAGCCGGTGACCGCCACGGTGACGATCGCCGACCGCGTCCATCGCTATCTGGTGCTCTCGCCGACCGGCATGCCGGTGGTGCGCCATAGCGGCACCGGCCTGGATCCGGGCAATGTGCTGGCCCGCCTCACCCATGTCTCGCAGAAGATCGAGGCCCTGTCCTTCGGCATCGCCTTCAACCTGGGCGGGCAGGATCCGGCCGGGACCCGGCCCAGCCCCTATGCGGTGTCCGAGAGCGCGCCGGCGCCGGCAGCGATGAGCCAGGCCGCCGCCCCATGGCTGGAGGTGGCCTCGGTGCCTGAGCTGCCACTGATCGGCACCCATGTGCAAGGCAACACCGTTCGCTTGGCCGAGGCGCTGACCCTCAAGCCCGAGTTCGGCCGTTTGCTGGGGATCGAAGCCGCACCGGCCGAGAAGCGTGCTGCGCCACCGGAGGCACTCGCGGGCGCCTTCAGTGCCGCCCGGTCGCTGGGTCAGCGCGTGGGTCTGGTGGGTGCCGAGCCGGTCGCCAAAGTCAATGCCGTCCTCGAGCTGGACGGCCCCGGCTTGTCGCGTGGCCTGGTCTACGGCCTGTTCTCGGCTAATCAGGCCATCGTCAACGCCATGCTCGCGGCCCGCTGAACATGAACCCGGCGCCGCCCCCCGCCATCGACCCCACTGGCGCTTTGCCCGTGGGCACCATGCTGGCCGAGTTCGAGATCCGCAAGGTGCTGGGCGAGGGCGGCTTCGGCATCGTCTATCTGGCCTTTGACCATGCGCTGGAGCGCGAGGTGGCGGTCAAGGAGTACATGCCCTCGTCGCTGGCCGGGCGCAGCCCCTCCGGTGAAGTGTCGGTGCGCTCCGAGTCCCACGTCGACCACTTCAGCCTGGGCCTGCGCTCCTTCGTCAACGAGGCCCGCCTGCTGGCCCGCTTCGACCATCCGGCCCTGCTCAAGGTCTACCGCTACTGGGAGGCCAACCGCACCGCCTACATGGCCATGCGCTATTACGACGGCCGCAACCTGCACCAGGTGCGCCGGGGCATGAACCGCACGCCCGATGAGGCCTGGGTCCGTGGCCTGACGCTGCCGCTGCTCGGCGCACTCGAGCGCCTGCATGCCGATGGCGTGTTCCACCGCGACATCTCGCCCGACAACGTCCTGATCGAAGCCTCGGGCGAGCCCGTGCTGCTCGACTTCGGCGCTGCGCGACGCGTCATCACTGACCAGAGCCAGTCCCTGACGGCGGTGCTCAAGCCGGCCTATGCGCCGATCGAGCAGTACGGCGAGTCGCCCAGCCTGCGCCAGGGCCCCTGGACAGATCTCTACGCGCTCGGTGCCACGCTGCATTTCGTGCTGCTCGGTGCGCCGCCCCCACCGGCCACCTCGCGCATCGTGTCCGACGAAATGCCGCCGCTGGCCCAGCGGGAGCTGCCGGGCTACAACCGGGCCTTTCTGGCCTGTGTCGACTGGATGCTGCGGCCTCGCCCGGCTGACCGACCCCAGACGGTTGCCGCCTTGCGGGCTGCCTTGGCGGGTGAGACCGAGGTCCCGCCGCCGCAGGCCCAAGCGCCCGCGGCCGTCACGCCGCCGCCTGCACCCAAGCCACCGCCCCGGCCCGCCAAGCCAGCCCGGCCGCCGGTGGGGGCCCAGGCCAGCTTCGAGCCGACCATGCAGATGCCTCTGCCGTCGGGCGATGCGCCGCCGGCCACACGCTGGGTCACCACCCGCAAGGTTGCCGGGCGGTCGCCAAGCGGTCGGCGATCCAGCGCGACTGCGACGCCAGCGCAACGCAGCGGGCGATGGTTGGTGGCGCTGGTGGCGGCGCTGGCGGTGGTCGCCGCAGTGGCATGGCAAGTGCGTCGGTCCGAGTCGGTCCCCGTGCCCCCGGATCTCACGGTTTCGTCAGAGGCTCCGCTGTTGACGCCTGAGGCCGACGCTGCAGCTTCAGGCGTGGCCGTTGCCGCCAGCGAGCCGGCCCTCAACGCCTTGCCTCAAGAGCTCAGCGCCGTCGCGCCCAGCCCGGCCGACAAGCCCTCGGCTGCGCGCCTGGCCGTCACCACCGTGGTGTCCCGCCCCGTCGGTGCGGCAGCGCCCGCAGCACAGAACAACCGGAGCGGATCGGCGCAGACCGCTGCCGCCAGTGCCGGCGCGCAATCACCTGCCGCGGCGCCGGTGGTGGCCGAGCGCCCGCCCGAGGCTGCTGCGCCCACGCCGAGCCCGCCGGTTGACGATGGCGACGCCATGGTGGTGCGTACCCGCCAACTCAGCCCCACCGAGTTGTGCCAGGGCGGCAATGTGTTGCTCAAGTGGGCCTGCATCCAGAAGCAATGTTCCTCGGTGCCCGCCCTCAAGAACCACCCCGATTGCGCCCAGCCCGCCCCGCGCGAGCGCTGAGCTCAGAACAGCTTGCCCAGCACCTCCTTGAGCAGGCTGCGGCGAATCGTCTTGTTGCTGAACTCGGCCGGCGTCTCCCACCACCAGCCATCGGCCTGCATGGCCAGGCCGGCGGCCACAAAGCGGCGCGTCACCCGCTCAAAGTCGGCATCGCTGAAGTTCAGGCTGAAGATCAGCCGGCCTGAGCCGACCCAGCTGAGCGCCAGGCCCTGCTCGCGCAGGTAGAAGGCCAGCATCCAGTTGTAGCGCGACGGGGCGGTATAGGTCACCGTCCAGATGCTGTGCATGTTGGCCACCTGCATGGGCAGACCGGCCTCCTTCAGGCGCAGGTTCAGGGCGGCAGCGCGCTGGTTCTGCCGTTCGTCCTGACCCAGGTAGATGGCGCGGGCCTCATCGGTCTCGATGTAGTCCAGAAAGGCCTGCATGCAGCCCATCACATAGGGGTGGGCATTGAAGGTGCCGCGGGCAAAGCAGATGTCGGCGGGGTGGTCCTCGCGGAAGCGCTTCATCAGGTCCTTGCGGCCGCAGACCACGCCCACCGGCAGGCCGCCGCCCAGGGTCTTGCCATAGGTCACCATGTCGGCCTGCACGCCAAAGTACTCCTGCGCGCCACCGGGGGCCAGGCGGAAACCCAGGAACACCTCGTCGAACAGCAGCACGATGCCGCGCTCGGTGCAGACCTGGCGCAGCTGCTTCAACCAGTCGGTGTAGGCGGCCCGGTCAAAGCCGGCGCTGCGGGAGCTGTCCACCAGCGACGAGTCGCCGGGCGCAGCCTTGTTCGGGTGCAGGGCCTGCAGCGGATTGATCAGCACCACGGCAATGTCCTTGCGGGTGCGCAGCACATGCAGCGCAGCCGGGTCCATGTCCTGCAGGGTGTAGGTCTCGCGCGGGGGCATGGGGTTGCCGGGGCCGGGCTGCACATCCTCCCACCAGCCGTGGTACGCGCCGCAGAAGCGCACCACGTTCTTGCGCTTGGTGTGATAGCGGGCCAGTCGCACGGCCTGCATCACCGCCTCGGTGCCCGACATGTGGAAAGACACCTCGTCCAGCCCCGAGATCTTGCGCAGGCGCGCCACATTGCCGGCCACGCAGGGGTGCAGCGTGCCCAGCACCGGGCCCAGCGCCTGGGCCGTGGCACTGCCCTCGGCAATCAGCCGCTTGTAGACGTCCATGCCGAACACATTGACGCCGTAGGAGCCGGTCAGGTCGTCAAACACCTGGCCGTCCAGATCGGTGTAGCTGACGCCGCTGGAGGCGACCGCCACCGCGCCCAGCTTGAGGTGCTGGCGCAGGTAGGGGCTGTACTGGAAAGGCACGCGGTAGGCGCCAGTGAACTGCAGGTCCGACAGACCCTCACGCACCTCGGCCGTCCAGGCAATGGATTGGGCATGCCGGCTGTTCAGCCGCTCGCACAGCGCCGCAAAGCCGCGGCGCCGGCGGGCCTGCACCTCGTCGGGTGCCGCATCCGAGCCGAAGAAGCCGGCCTCGTCATAGGCATAGCCGGGCAGCAGGCGTGCCACCCGCTGGGCCATGCGCGAGTGGCCGGTCAGTGACCGGTGTTTGGCGCGCGACAACTCCAGCCGGCGCTTGGCCTTGGGCAGCAGGGCAAGCAATGCGGCGGTGCCGGCAACGGTCCAGGCCAGGGAGTCGTCCATGTGTCACATCAATTTCTGAAAATTGACACTGTGACCCCTCCCTTTGACACCACGATGACCCTCCGCACTTGGCGCGACCGCCTGCTGCAACAAGAAGACCTCAACTTCTTGTTGACCAACCGCATTCCGCGCCTGGCGGCCACGCGGTTCATGGGCTGGTTCAGCCAGATCGAGAACCCGCTGATCTGCAAAGCCTCGATCGCCGTCTGGAAGCTGTTCACCGAGCTCGACCTGAGCGAGGCCAAGCCGGTGCGTTACAAGAGCCTGCACGACTGCTTTGTGCGCGAGCTCAAAGACGGCGCCCGACCGGTGGACATGGACCCGGCCATCCTGACCAGCCCCTGTGACGCCATCGTGGGGGCCATGGGCACCATCGGTTCCGACGGCCAGGTCTTCCAGGCCAAGGGCTACCCCTACACCGTGCAAGAGCTGTTCGGCCACCCCGAGCGGGTGGCGCCCTACCTGGGTGGCCAGTTCATCACCCTGCGGCTCACCTCCAGCATGTACCACCACTTCCATGCGCCGGCCGATCTGACGGTCGAGCATGTGACCCACATCGCTGGCGACACCTGGAACGTCAATCCGATCGCGCTCAAGCGGGTCGAGCGGCTGTTCTGCAAGAACGAGCGGGCGGCGGTGCATGTGCGCCTGGCCCATGGCGGCCACCCGGTGGCGCTGGTGCCGGTGGCGGCCATCCTGGTGGCCTGCCTGCGGCTCAAGTTTCTGGACCTGCTGCTGCACACCCGCTACCAGGGGCCGGATGAGTTTGCCTGCGCCGTGCCGCAGACCAAGGGCCAGGACATGGGCTGGTTCCAGCATGGCTCGACCATCATCGTCTTCGTGCCGCAGGGCTTCCGGCTGGCCGCTGGCATCGAAAGCGGCCGCACCATCCGCATGGGCCAGCCGCTGATGCATCTGCCTGACTTGCCTGGAGCGACAGAGAAGGAATCAGCCACCGAATAAGCATGCGCGAAATGCGTTGTTGGCCGCAGACTCCATGATTTTGATAATGCGGAAAACAAGCAAGGACGGGCGCCGGACAACAGGCCCCGCATAGAGCATGAACTTTCAGCAATTGCGCTCGGTGCGCGAGGCGGTGCGCCGCGGATTCAACCTGACCGAGGTGGCCGAGGCCCTGCACACCTCGCAGCCCGGCATCAGCCGGCAGATCCGCGAGCTGGAAGACGAGCTGGGGGTGGAGATCTTCGTGCGCGCAGGCAAGCGCCTGACCGGCCTGACGCCCGCCGGCGAGCGGGTCCTGCCCTGGGTCGAGCGCCTGCTGCTCGATGCAGAGAACCTGAACCGCGCCGGCGAGGACTTCCGCCTGGGCGAGGTGGGCACCCTCAGCATTGCTGCCACCCACTCCCAGGCGCGCTATGCCCTGCCGGCGGCGGTGCACGAGTTCCGGTCCGCCCATCCCAAGGTGCAGTTGCAGATGCACCAAGGCTCGCCCCAGCAGATCGAGCAGATGCTGATGACCGGCCAGGCCGACATTGGCATCGCCTCCCATGTGCTGGCCGACAACCCTGAGCTGGTGGCCTTGCCCTGCTACCGCTGGACCCACTCGGTGGTGGTGCCTGCCGGTCACCCGCTGCTCGACGCGCCCCTGACCCTGCAGCGCCTGGCCGAGCACCCGGTCATCACCTACGAGACCGGCCTGACCGGTCGCGGCAGCATCGACGACGCCTTTGCCCGCGCCGGCCTCAAGCCCCGGGTGGTGCTGACCGCCATGGATGCCGACGTGATCAAGACCTATGTCGAACTCGGCATGGGCGTGGGCATCATGGCCTCGATCGCCTACGACGAGCAGCGCGACACCGCGCTGCGCGCCATGGACGCCCGCGCCCTGTTCTCCATCAACACCACCAGTGTGGCCGTGCGCCGCGGCGGCCTGCTGCGCAGCTACGCCTACGCCTTCATCCAGACCTTTGCGCCGCACCTGGCCCCGGATGTGGTGCGCCAGTCGCAATCCGCGCCGGTGGGCACGCCGTCAGCGCCGCTCTGATCGCGCCTCACCTGCTGCGAGCACAAGCGCCAGAGGTCGGTTTGCCAGCTGCGTCGTGCGCAGCATGGTTCATTGCGCTGCCTCCCGCAGCGCGGCGTTGATGCCGGCCAGTGGTGCGATCTGGTCGGCCGCCTGCAGGCGCTGGCGGGCACGTTCTCGCAGCGGCTCGGCTTCTGCAGGCGCCAGCCGTGCCCACAGCAGCAAGGCCTCGGCGTGGCCCAGCAAGGCGTCGCGGCTGATGGCGCTGGCCTGCGGCAAGGAGGCCAGGCCGTCCAGCACAGTGGCGGCTGCGCGCACCTCGGCCAGGGCTTCTGCGCGCCGGCCGAGCGCCGCGAGTGCGCTGGCGTGCTGCACATGCAACCAGGCGGCCGAGCGCCGCGCCGCATGGCCAGCCGCGCCTGCTGGCGCGCTGGCGGCTTGTGCGTCGGCAAACACCAGGGCCTCGGCCAGCACGGGCAGGGCGGCGGACGGCTGGCCCGTCATGGCCAGTGCGCGGCCGTATTGCGGCAGCAGGCGGGGCCACCACTGCGCCCAGCGGCTTTGCGGGCCTTCGGCCTGGATCAGCGCGCGGGCCAGCATGCGGGTTTCTTGCGTGGCGGCCAGCGCTTCGGTGCCTTCGCCGCGCTTCAGGCGCACCACTGCCAGGTTGTTGCTCTCGTTGGCCAGCGCATCCTTCCAAAGCTGGGTGCTCGGGTCGTAGGCCACGGCCTCGCGGGACAGGGCCATGGCGGCTTCGGTGGCTTTCAGGGCCTCGTCCAGCTGGTCCAGCCGGTGATGCAGGCGCGAGCGCCCCCCCTGCACGACCGCCAGTTGCGTCAGCACCTGCGCATAAGACCTGGGTTCTTCGGGGCGGCCGGTCAGGTCGATGCGCTCAAGCATGGCGCGCTCTGACGCCAAGCCCCGATAGACCTGTTCGGCCTCGGCGTAGGTGGCCAGGCCCGGCTGGATGGTGGTGCCGTTCTGCACCGCCAGCTGATCCTGCAGTTGCGCCTGGGTGACCAGGGTGGCACCGCGCTGACCCAGCACCTGCGCGCGGCCCAGTTCGTCGGCGTCGGCCAGGTCCACGTCGGCCAGCACGGCGGTCGCGAGTTGCAGCTCCGCCAGTGCCAGCGCGGGCTGCCCGCGCCCGCGTTCCACCTGCGCCAGCACGACGTGGGCGCGGGCCGTCCACTGGTGCAGCCGCCAGTCCTTGCGGCGGTCGGGCAGCAGTGGGGTGGCCAGGGCCACAGCTTTCTGGGCGTTCTCGCGCGCCGCATCGGGCTTGCCCAGCGACAGCGACTGGTCGCTGCCCTGCAGCTCGGCCAGCCGGGCGTAGGTATTGGCCACGTCAGCCAGCAAGGCCGGGTCACGGTCGCGGCCCTGGGCCAGACGGTCCAGGCTGCGCAGGGCATCTTGCAGCAGCTCTTCCTTGACCTTCATGCCACCGGGCAGATAGCTCACCGAGTCGCCGAAGCGGAACACCAGGTCGCGCGTGATGTTGCGGATGTCGACCAGGCGGGCCTGGGCCTCATCGCGCGCCAGCCGGGCCTGCTCGGCCTGCCAGGCGGTCAGCCCCAGTCCGCCCACCAGGGCCAGCAGGGCGGCCACGCTGGCGGCCACCGCCGCGCGGTTGCGCGCCACGAACTTGCTCAGCAGATAGGTTTTGCTGGCCGACCTCGCGCTGACGGGGTAGCCGCTGAGAAAGGCGCCCACATCGGCCTGCAATGCATCAACGCTGGCATAGCGCCGCTCCGGCGCCTTCTCCAGCGCCTTGAGCAGGATGTTGTCCAGGTCGCCTTCCAGCTTCTTGCGGGTTTGCAGCCAATGCGGGTCCACGGCTTCAGTGGCTGACAGCCGACTGGGCCGCGTGGGTTCGTCTTCGAGCACGCTGCGCGCGGCTTCGGCGGGCGTGGTGGCGTTGCGGCCAGTGGGCCGGGTGCCGGTCAGCATCTGGTAGAGCAGCACGCCCAGGCTGTAGATGTCGGTGGCGGTGCTGACGGGCTCGCCGCGAACCTGTTCAGGGCTGGCGTAGTTGGGCGTGTAGGGGCGCACGCCACCCACGGTGGTGTTGCCATCGCTGCTCTCCAGGTCTTCCAGCGGGTCCAGCGCCTTGGCGATGCCGAAGTCCAGCAGCTTGACCTGCCCCTGGCCGTCGACCAGCACGTTGCCTGGCTTCAGGTCGCGGTGCACCAGCAGATTGCGGTGGGCGTGAGCCACCGCATCGGCCAGTTGCAGGAACAGGCGCAGCCGCGCGTCCAGCGTCTGGCCGCGCACGGCCTGGTCGATCGGTTGGCCGTCCACGAACTCGAGCACGAAGTACGGCAGGCCGTCTTCGCTGGCGCCAGCGTCCAGCAGCCGTGCGATGTGCGGGTGGCTGAGCCGCGCCAGGGCCTGGCGCTCCAGCGCGAAGCGCTGCAGCACGGCCGCGCTGTTCATGCCGCGCCTGAGCAGTTTGACGGCGGCCCGGCCGTCAAACTGGCCGTCGGCCCGGCGGGCCTCGAACACCTCGCCCATGCCGCCGGCGCCCACCGCGCTCACGATCTTCCAGGCCCCCAGGCGCTGGCCGATGCGGGCCGCGCTGCCGGGTTCGTCCGCCTCGGCGGCCCATTGCGCGGCGGCCGACGCGGCCATGAAGACCTGGCCGCGGGTCGCGTCGTCATGGTGAGCCAGCAGGCTGCGCACCTCGGCCAGGCCGGCCGGGTCGAGCTGGGCCGCCTGCAACACGGCTTCGCGCTGCGCGGGGTCCAGGTCAACGGCCTGCTCAAACACCCGCTTCAAGGCGGGCCAGTCGGGCGGTGATGTGTTCATGGCGCTCAGTATCGGAGTTTGCGCAGGCGCGGCCAGCGCCCTGGAGGCGTCAGCGTCAACGCTCGGTCTTCAGCCGGGCCACCACCACGTCGGACAGGCTGTTCATGCCCGCGCCGATGATCTGGTGGTAGCGGACCGGATCTGCAACCGCTTCCATCTCGCTGCTGCTGCTGCTGTCACTGCTCTTGCTGGCCATGCGGATCAGCCCGACCAGCACGGCGCCGGCCACATCGCCGGCGGTGGTGGCCTTTTCGCGCACCTCCGCAAACACCGCCGGGTCGAGCACCAAGGTGGAATCCAGGCTCATCGAACTGCGCATCGGGCCCTGCTGCACCTGCACCATCACGCCGTCGATGCTGGGGAAGGTCTTGCCGCTGGTGCTGGCGGTGTTGGCGATGCGGCCGAAGAAGCCCTTGTTGTGGTCGGCCAGTTCCACGAAGTTCACCCGCAGCCGCACCTCCAGCGTGGCTGCGTTGAGCTGCTGGGCCAGCTCGATGCTGTCCAGTGCGTCACCCACGGCAGAAAAGCCATCGCCGATGCCGGCCAAGGCGCCGAACACGCCGGCTGAGGGCTTGGCCGGCCCGGTGCTGGCCCGGGCAAAGCCGTAGACCGGCAGGCCTTGCGGCGACAGAATGGTGTTGGTGTCGCTCTTGATCGGCGTCTTCTTGCCGCTTGCGGCCAGCTTGCGGTAGGCCGCCGCCGCCTGGAACTCCTGCGGGCTCAGCACCTGCAGGCCGCTGTCCTTCAGGCGCTGCATGAAGTCGGCGTACATGGCGTCGGTCAGGGCCTGGAACTCGGGCTCGCCGACACCCAGCAGCTTGTAGTACAGCGACGAGCTGGCGCGGCCGAAGCCGCCAAAGCCCGAGGTCTGGGTGCTGACGTTGTCGGCGGTGACGAAGTCGACCACGAACACTGGCACCGCCACCCGGGTGATGCCTTTGAGGGCCTTGTTGTCGGCAATCAGGAAGCGCTTGGCGGCGACCTCTGCCGCGTTGAAGCCGGCGTCCACGGCCACCGGAACCGGCGCATCCTTGGCCAGAGCGAGGGGCGATGCCAGCAGGCTGGCGCAGGCCAGCGCCAGGGCCAGTCCCTGTCGATGAAGCAGGTCAGAGGTCAAGCGGGCCGGGCGGCGGATCGGGCTGGTCATGGTGCGAATGTCCTGGTCGGGTGGGCGGTTGCGGTATGCGGGCATCTGGCTGAGCGGGCCCTCATCCAGTAACGCAAGGCGCTGGGTGGAAAAGGATCACGGCGCTCGCGGTGGGCCGACAATTCACGCCATGGACAGCACTCCCCCTCAAGCCGCCGACATCACACGCTGGTTGTCCGAGCTGGACAGCGCCGACCCTGCATCCGCCTCGACGGACACGGGCCAGGCCGTCAATCAGCTCTTCGCGGCCTTGTACGGCGAGCTCAAGCGCAGCGCGAGCGCGCAGATGCGCAAGGAGTACGCGGGCCACACCTTGAGCGCCACGGCGCTGACCCATGAAGCCTGGTTCCGTTTGACCGAGCAGAAACGCACGCAGTGGCAAAGCCGCGGCCACTTTCTGGGCATGGCCGCCATCATGATGCGGCGCATCCTGGTCAACCATGCGGTGGCCAAGCGGGCCATGAAGCGCGACATGCCGCTGGTCTCGCTGACCCTCACTGAGGCCCTGCAGGTGATCGGCGACCACGCCGGCGGCGACGTGGTGCGGGTGCACGAGGCGCTGCTGGCCTTCGAGCAGGTCGACGCGCGCGCCGCCAAGGTGGTCGAGCTGAAGTTCTTTGGCGGCCTGGAGACTGACGAGATTGCCGAGGTGCTGGGCCTGGGCAGTGCGACCGTGAAGCGCGACTGGTCGTTTGCCCGGGCCTGGCTGCA
>CALRVU010000031.1:0-13153 GCA_943371685.1 Bordetella parapertussis
TAGGTCACGCGGTTAATGCCGCGCACCTCATTGATGATCCGCCCCGACACCTTCTTGAGCAAGGCATAGGGCAGCTCGGCCCAGTCGGCGGTCATGAAGTCGCTGGTCTGCACCGCGCGCAGCGCCACCACATAGTCATAGGTGCGGCCGTCGCCCATCACGCCCACGCTCTTGACCGGCAGAAACACGGTGAAGGCCTGGCTGGTCAGGTCGTACCAGCTCTTGCCAGTCTCCGGGTCGATGAAGTTGCGCAGCTCTTCGATGAAGATGGCGTCAGCGCGCTGCAGCAGCTTGGCAAACTCAGGTTTCACTTCACCCAGGATGCGCACACCCAGGCCGGGACCCGGGAAAGGATGGCGGTAGACCATCTCCTTGGGCAGACCCAGGGCCACACCCAGCTCTCGCACCTCGTCCTTGAACAACTCGCGCAGCGGCTCCAGCAGCTTCAGGCCGAGCTGCTCCGGCAAGCCGCCGACGTTGTGGTGGCTCTTGATGGTGGTTGCCTTCTTGGTCTTGGTGCCGCCGCTTTCCACCACATCGGGATAGATCGTGCCTTGCGCCAGGAAGCTGGCGCCCTTGTGGCCGCCATCACCCGCCTTGAGCTTGGCTGCCTCGGCCTTGAAGACCTCGACGAACAGGCGTCCGATGATCTTGCGCTTCTGCTCCGGCTCGGTCACACCGGCCAGCTGACCCAGGAACAGTTCGCTCGCGTCGACCCGGATGACCTTCGCATGCAACTTGCCGGCGAACATCTCCATGACCATGTCGCCCTCGTTCAGGCGCAGCAAGCCGTGGTCGACGAACACGCAGGTCAGCTGGTCACCGATCGCGCGGTGGATCAAGGCTGCTGCCACGGAAGAGTCCACGCCGCCTGACAAGCCCAGGATGACTTCCTCGTCACCCACCTGCTCACGGATCCGGGCCACGGCCTCGTCGATGTAACTGCCCATCACCCAGTCGCCTCGGCAACCGGCGATGTCGCGCACAAAGCGGTTCAACAAGGCCTGGCCTTGCACGGTGTGCGTCACCTCGGGGTGGAACTGCACCGCGTAGTAGCCCTTGTCCTCGTTGGCCATGCCGGCAATCGGGCAACTGGGCGTGGACGCCATCAGCTTGAAGCCCGGTGGCAGCGAGGTCACCTTGTCGCCATGGCTCATCCAGACCTTGAGCATGCCGTGGCCTTCCGGGGTCTGGAAGTCCTCGATACCGTCCAGCAGCCGGGTGTGGCCATGGGCCCGGACTTCGGCATAGCCAAACTCGCGGTGATCGCTGGCCTCGACCGTGCCACCCAGTTGCACGGTCATGGTGAACATGCCGTAGCAGATGCCCAGCACGGGCACGCCCAGATCCCAGACCGCCTGCGGCGCGCGCAGTTCGTGGTCCTCATAGGTCGAGGCATGGCTGCCCGACAGGATGATGGCCTTGGGGGCAAACGAGCGAATGAATTCATCCGACACGTCGTTCGGATGGATCTCGCAGAACACCTGCGCCTCGCGCACGCGCCGGGCGATCAGTTGGGTGACCTGGGAGCCGAAGTCGAGGATCAGGATCTTGTCATGCATGATGATATTCAGGCTGCCGACTCGGCCGTGATGGCCGCCGGAGTGGAAGGATGAAGTCGAAAGTGACGCAGGGCCAGCACCGTCGCGGCAACTTGCAGCGCGGCACACAAGAAGAACGGGGCACCGATGCGCCAGTCGCCGCGCGGAAGGTCGGAAACCAGTGTCAGCAAGGCAGCGCCGAGCACTGGCGCAAGGACGGCGGTCAAGCTGTTCAACGAGGCGACGGCCCCCAAGGTCTTGCCCTGGGAGTGGCTGTCAGCCGCGTTGGAAACCACGCTCTGCAGGGCTGTGGTGGCCATGAACCCGAACAGATTGAGGCCCACTACGGCATACATCATCCAGCCCTCTGTGGCAGCGCCCCACAAGGCATAGCATATGGACGAGGACATCAGTCCGATGACCGCGATGCGCTGCGGCGTGGTGCGCTTGAGGGCCACGCGGATCAAGCCGCCCTGCACCAGCACCGACATGGCCCCCACCGCAAACAGTGACCAGCCGTTCTCCTTGGGGCCCCAACCGAACTTGAAGCCGGTGTACAGCACCCAGGTGGTGTGCATGACGAACTGCGCCAGACTGGCCAGCCCGAGCACGGCCACGAGCGAGCCCACGCCCTCCAGGCCCTGCAGCTGCTTGAAGGCCGCCACGGGATTGGCTTTGCGCCAGTTCACCTTGCTGCGCCGCTCGGGCGGCAATGACTCTGGCAAAACGAGCACTCCATACAGCGCGTTGACGATGGCCAGCGAGCCAGCCACGAAGAACGGCAGGTGCAGATTGATGTCGCCCAGAATCCCGCCCATCACCGGCCCCAGCACAAAGCCCATGCCGAACATGGCACCGAGCATGCCAAAGCGCTTGGTCCGTTCCTCAGGTGCCGAGATGTCGGCCACATAGGCCTGAGCCACGGAGGCATTGGCCTGCAGTGCTCCGCTCACGAGCCGCACGGCGACCAGCATCCACAGGGCCGTGGCCAGGCCGGTAACGAAGAAGCTCAGGGCCAGACCCGTGAAGCCGAGCAGCAGCACCGGCCTGCGGCCGTATTGATCAGACAGGGCGCCCAAGACGGGAGAGCCAAAGAAGTTGGCGAAACCAAAGGCAAAAGTGACCACCCCGTACCAGAACGCGTGATCCGCCTGCGAACCGGTGAAGGTGCCCACCAAGGGAGGCAGCACCGGAATGATCAGCCCGATCGCCATCATGTCGATCAACACGGTGATCATGATGAAGGGCATCGCAGCCGCGCGCCGATTCGGCGTCACGGTGGTTTCGGGTGCTTGCATCAGACCTGTTCGGTTTTGAAATGACGGCGCCCGGCCGCAGCCGGGCGCCTGGGGCTCAGCGCAGTGCCCTCACTCCAAGCGATAGTTGGGCGCTTCCTTGGTGATCTGCACGTCGTGCACATGGCTTTCTCGGATGCCCGCCGAGGTGATCTCGACGAACTCGGCGCGTTCGCGCATCTCGTCGATGGTGGCGCAGCCGCAATAGCCCATGGAGGCGCGCAGGCCACCGGCCATCTGGAAGATGATCGAAACCATCGAACCCTTGTAGGGCACCCGGCCTTCGATGCCCTCGGGAACCAGCTTGTCCGCATTCGGGTTGCTGGTTTCGTCGGCTTCCTGGAAGTAACGGTCTGCCGAGCCAGCCTTCATCGCGCCGATCGAGCCCATGCCCCGGTAGCCCTTGTAGCTGCGGCCCTGATACAGGAAGACCTCACCAGGTGACTCCTCGGTGCCGGCAAACATGCCGCCCATCATCACCGTGCTGGCGCCCGCGGCGATGGCCTTGGAAATGTCGCCCGAGTAGCGGATGCCGCCGTCGCCGATCAACGGAATGCCGGTGCCCTTGAGCGCCGTGGCCACGTTGTCGATGGCCGTGACCTGGGGCACGCCCACGCCCGCCACGATCCGGGTGGTGCAGATCGAGCCCGGGCCGATGCCGACCTTGACGCCATCGGCGCCAGCCTCGGCCAGCGCCAAGGCGGCTGCGCCGGTGGCGATGTTGCCGCCGATCACATCCACCTGCGGAAAGTTCTTCTTGACCCAGCGCACGCGCTCGATCACGCCGGCACTGTGGCCGTGCGCGGTGTCCACCACCAGAGCGTCCACACCGGCACGCACCAGCAGCTCCACCCGCTCCTCGGTGCCATCACCCACGCCAACGGCGGCGCCCACGCGCAGCTTGCCCAGAGCGTCACGCGCGGCGTTGGGGAAGCTGGTCTGCTTGGTGATGTCCTTGACGGTGAACAGACCGCGCAGCTCAGACGCATCGTTCAAGACCAGCACACGCTCCAGCTTGTGCTGATGCATCAGGGCCTTGGCCTCGGCCAGGGTGGCGCCTTCCTTGACGGTGATCAGTCGCTCCCGCGTCGTCATGATCTCGCGCACCGGCGCGTCGAGTCGCGTCTCGAAACGCAGATCGCGCCCAGTGACGATGCCCACCACGCGGCCGTTCTCGACCACCGGGAAGCCAGAGATGCCATGCATGCGCGAGAGCTCGATCACATCGCGGACCCGTGCTTCAGGTGCAATGGTGATCGGGTCCTTGAGCAAGCCCGACTCATAGCGCTTGACGCGCGCTACCTCAGCGGCTTGCTGCTTGGGCGTGAGGTTCTTGTGAACAATGCCGATGCCGCCCTCCTGGGCGATGGCAATGGCCAGGCGTGCCTCGGTCACCGTGTCCATGGCCGCAGAGACCAGGGGCAGGTTGAGCACGATGTTGCGCGAAAAGTGGGTGGCCAGCGACGTATCGCGGGGCAGGACCTGAGAGAAGGCTGGTACCAACAACACATCGTCGAAGGTCAGCGCTTTGCCTAGAAGGCGCATGGGAAAGGCTCCAGACGCAAAAGCGAATTATACGGAGCTTGGGCCGACCTCACACCAAGGACCGCTCAGAAATGCCGAGCGTGCAGCGCGCCAGCCCGCGCCGACTACACTCCAGCCCAGACTCCACGATGCTGAAAATCCCATGACGCTCCGCCGCCTAGGCCTCGCCGGCCTGATCCTGTCCCTGCTGACCAGCCTGGCCGTCGCACAGCCGATCTGGAAGTGGCGCGATGCACAGGGGCGGATGCAGATCAGCGACCTGCCGCCGCCAGCATCGGTGCCCGAAAAGGACATCGTGCAACGCCCGGGGTCGCGCGCAGCGGCTGCGGCCTCAGCACCCCTGGGAGCCACCGAAAGCACCAGCACCACCGGCACCGCACCTGTGGTCGACAAGGAGCTGGAAGCCCGCAAGCAGAAGCTGCTGCAGGAACAAGTGGCATCTCGCCAGGCCAAGGCGGCATCGGCCGCCGAGCGCAGCCTGGCCATCAATGCCGAAAACTGCCGCCGCGCGACCAACCAGCTCAAGTTGCTGGAAAGCGGGCAGCGGGTTGCACGCCCGAACGACAAGGGCGAGCGCGAGATCATGGACGACAGAGCCCGGGCAGAAGAGATTCAGCGGACGCGCGAATTGATGCAGGGCGCCTGCAGATAAGCACAGGCCGATTCAGGCGCTGGCCGCGCGGCCGGACGGCTCAGATTTCTGCTTGCGATAGCGCTGCCGCCGGGCTTCTTTGGGATCCACCTTCAACGGTCGCCAGATCTCGACCCGATCGGCTTCGCGAAGCACGGTGTCCAGCGGGCGCACCTTCATCCACACCCCGGCGACCAGATCGGAATCCAGCGTCAGGCCATGGCGCTCGAGCATGCCGCTGGAAAGCAAGGCCTCGCGCAGCGTGGTGCCGGCCGGCAAACTCAACCGGATCAGGTCCACCTCACGGGGCCGGGGGCTGTATGCCACCAGCACCGAGATCAAAGAGCCCGTCAACACGGTCTGCGCGGCTTCAACGTTGACCATAGACCTGCTCGGCTCGCGCCACAAAAGAGTCGACAAAGGTATTGGCCACGCGGTCAAACACCGGGCTGAGCACCAGTTCCAGCGAACGGCTTGAAAACGCGTAGCGCAGGTCGAACTCGATGCGGCAGGCTTCAGCTTCATGGCCGGGCCGGCCCAGCGGCACGAACTGCCAAGCGCCTTCGAGGGTGGAGAACGGTCCATCCACCAAACGCACCAGCACCTCCCGGTCGACCGTGTGGGTGTTGCGAGTGGTGAAGGCGTGGCGCACCCCGGCATAAGCCAGGTGAATGCGGGCGGTCACGCCGTCCTCGCGCTGCTCCAGGATCTCGCCGCGTTCGCACCAGGGCAAAAACGCCGGATAGGCGACCACATCGGTCACCAGGCGGTACATCTCGGCGGCCGAGTACCAAAGCAGAACGGACTTTTTGACGTGCTTCATACAATGCATTGATTTTAGGGGCTGCACCGACCCAGGTACCGCCGGATCCAGAAAGCACATGTCCGCCTTCATCGCTGAAAACCGCCGCGCTCGCTACGAATATCACATCGACGAACAGTTCGAGGCCGGTGTGGTGCTGGACGGCTGGGAAGTCAAGGCCATCCGCGCCGGTCAGGTCCAGCTCACCGACGGCTACGTGATGATCCGCAACGGCGAGCTCTACCTCATCGGCTGCCGCATCAACTCCCTGCGTTCCGCATCCACCCATGTCAGCCCCGAGCCCGACCGGACCAAGAAGCTCCTGATGCACCGCGAGGAAATCAAGCGCCTGGTCGGCAAGGTCGAGCAGCGCGGCTTCACCCTGGTGCCGCTCAACCTCCACTACAAAGGCGGCCGCGTCAAGGTCGACATCGCCCTGGCCAAGGGCAAGGACAAGGCCGACAAGCGCGAGACCGAGAAGAAGCGCGACTGGGAACGTGAAAAGGGGCAGCTGATGCGCCACAAAGTGTCTTCGGCGCCCAAGGACTGAATCCGATGAGTACCTACCCTGCTTTGCCAACGGCGGCCCCGTCCGCGCTCTATCCAGAAGTCGAAGCCTTCGACAGCGGTTTCATGGCCGTGGACGAGTTGCACACCTTGTACTGGGAGCGCTGCGGCAATCCGGCCGGCATCCCGGTGATCTTTCTCCACGGCGGCCCGGGTGCCGGCATCTCGCCCACCAGCCGGCGCTTCTTCGACCCGGCCCAGTACCACATCGTGCTGCTGGACCAGCGCGGCTCCGGCCGCTCCACACCGCTGGGCGAGTGCCGCAACAACACCACGCCGCTGCTGCTGACCGACATCGAGCGCCTGCGCGAACAACTGGGCATAGACCAATGGCTGGTGTTCGGCGGCTCCTGGGGCTCGACCCTGGCACTCAGCTACGCCCAAGCCCATCCCCAGCGCTGCCTGGGCCTGGTCCTGCGCGGCATCTGGCTGGGCAGCCAGGAGGAGATCGACTGGTGGCTCTACGGCATGCGCCAGTTCTATCCGCTGGAGTGGCAAGCCTTCGCCGAGCACCTGCCCGAAGCCGAACGCGGTGATCTGCTGGCTGGCTACAGCCGGCGCATGGCGAGCACCGATCCAATGGTCTATGGCCCGGCCACCCACGCGTGGCGGCATTACGAAAGCTCCTGCCTTCATCTGCTACCGCAGCCCGAAGACGCCGGTACACCTAGCCAGGATGCCATCGCCGTGGGTCGACTCGAAGCGCACTACTTCAGCCATCGCGCCTTCCTGGCCCCGGGGCAATTGCTCAACGGCGTCAGCGCCATCCGCCACCTGCCCTGCGTCATCGTGCACGGCCGCTACGACGTGATTTGCCCGGTCCGCTATGCCTTTGATCTGGCCCAGGCCTGGCCCGAGGCCAAGCTGAAGATCATCCCGGATGCGGGCCACTCCTCAGTCGAGCCCGGCATTGCCGCTGCGCTGGTGGCGGCCACCAACCGGTTTGCAGCCAGGGCAAGCTTCGACTGAAGCAAAGCGCTGCGCTGATTCCGCCGCTCAGCCCAGGCGGGCGAGCGCCGCGCCCAGGTCGGCGATCAGGTCATCGGTGGCCTCCAGGCCGATGCACAAGCGCACCAGCGTGCCCTCATAGGCCGTGCCCAGCTTGCGCATGGCTTTGGCCTGATAGGGCACGGCCAGGCTGACCGGCCCGCCCCAGCTCCAGCCAATGCGGAAGTAGCGCAGGCTGTCCACCAAAGCGTCCACCTGCTGCGGGCTGTAGCGTGCATCGATCTCCAGCGTCAGCAGGCCGGCCGCGGCGCTGCAATGGCTGGCCCAGTGGGCATGGCCGGGCGAGCCGCGCAAGGCAGGATGCAAGACCCGCATCACCTGAGGCTGGGCCTGCACCCATTCGGCGATCTTCCGGGCCGAGGCATCTTGCGCCGCATAGCGCAAGGCCATGCTGGGCAAGGAGCGCAGCAACAGTTCCACATCATTGGCACCCACGCCCAGGCCCAGCCGGCTGTGCGTCCAGGCCAGCCGCTCATGCAGGGCGGTGTCACGGCAGGCCACCGAGCCCATCAAGACATCGCCGCCACCCGAGGGGTATTTGGTCAGGGCGTGGATGGTCAGATCGACCCCCAGCGTCGGGCCCCCGGCTTCGCCCAGCTCGAACGGGTTGAAGGCCAGGCCGGCACCCCAGGTGTTGTCCAGCGCAATCACGGCCTGCTGGGCTTTCTCACGCACCGCCCGCACCAGGCCGCGCAGGTCCGGAAACTCCAGCGTTACCGAGCCCGGCGCCTCCAGCCAGACCAGCTTGACCTCGCGGTCGAGCTGGGCCGTCAACGAGGCGGGTTGCATCGGGTCGTACAGCCGGTGGCTGATGCCCCAGCGGGCCAGTTCATGCCGCGCAAAATCCTTGCTCGGGGCATAGACGTTGTCGGGCAGCAGCACCGCATCGCCGGCCTGCAGGCAGGCCATGTTGACCAGGGTCAGGGCCGACAGGCCGCTGGGCGCCAGCAGCACATGGCGCGCGCCCTCCAGGCTGGCCAGACGCTCCTCCAGGGTGAAGGTGGTGGGCGTGCCGTGCAGGCCGTAGGTGTAGGCGCTCTTGTCCACCCATTGCCGCTCGCGAAGCGCCGCCACCGACGGGAAATACACCGTCGAGGCCTTGTGCACCGGCACCACGGGCGACTCGAAGTCTGCTGGCGCGCGATAGGGGTGGTGAATCTGTTCGGTGGCCTTGTCGAGGGCCTTGTCGGAGGGGGATGCGCTCATGCTCGGGTGCGCGCAGCTCAGACCGGCTCGCCGACCAGGTCGTGGCCATCGGTGCCCACGATCCGTGCCTTGGCAAACTCACCCACCCGCAACTGGATCGAGGCCTTGGACGGCGGCAGCAGCCGCACCGTGCCGTCGATCTCGGGCGCATCGGCATAGGTGCGTGCCACACCGCCGCGGCGGCCCAGCGCGGGTGCGCTGTCCACCAGCACCTGCATGGTGGCGCCCACGCGGCGCTTCAGCCGCTCAACGGACACCTGCTCGGCCACCGCCATGAAGCGCGCCCGGCGCTCATCGCGCAGCGCATCCGGCAAGGCGCCGGGCAGCTCGTTGGCCGTGGCACCCGTCACCGGTGAGTAGGCAAAGCAGCCCGCGCGGTCAATCTGCGCCGCCTGCAGAAACTCCAGCAGGTGCTCGAACTCGGCCTCGGTCTCGCCGGGAAAGCCGGCGATGAAGGTCGAGCGGATGACGATCTCGGGGCAGAGCTCGCGCCAGCGCTCAATGCGCTCCAGATTGCGCTCGCCGCTGGCCGGGCGCTTCATGCGCTTGAGCACATCCGGGTGCGAGTGCTGGAACGGCACGTCCAGATACGGCAGCACCAGGCCTTGGGCCATCAGCGGCACGATCTCGTCCACATGCGGATAGGGGTAGACATAGTGCAGGCGCACCCACGCCCCGTACTGCTTGGCGATCTCGCCCAGCTTGGCCACCAGTTCCAGCATCCGCGTCTTGACCGGCTGGCCGTCCCAGAAGCCGGTGCGGTACTTCACGTCCACGCCATAGGCCGAGGTGTCCTGGCTGACCACCAGCAGCTCCTTGACGCCGCCCTCGAACAGCGCCCTCGCCTCGCCCAGCACATCACCCACCGGCCGCGACACCAGGTCGCCACGCATGCTGGGAATGATGCAGAAGGTGCAGCGGTGGTTGCAGCCCTCGCTGATCTTCAGGTAGGCATAGTGCTTGGGCGTGAGCTTGATGCCGGCCGCCGGCACCAGGTCAATGAAGGGGTCGTGCGGCTTGGGGCTGTGCAGGTGCACGGCGTCCATCACCTCCTGGGTGGCATGCGGCCCGGTCACGGCCAGCACCTTGGGGTGGATCTGGCGGACCATGTTCTCGCCCCCATCGCCCTGGCGCGCGCCCAGGCAGCCGGTGACGATGACCTTGCCATTGGCGGCCAGGGCCTCGCCGATGGTGTCCAGGCTTTCCTTGACCGCATCGTCGATGAAGCCGCAGGTGTTGACGATCACCAGATCGGCGCCTTCATAGGTCTTGCTGGTCTCATAGCCCTCGGCGCTCAACTGGGTCAGGATCAGTTCGGAATCCGTCAAGGCCTTGGGGCAGCCCAGCGAAATGAACCCGATCTTCGGGCTGGCAGAGCCGGCTGCAAGAGAAATGTCTTTGGTCATGCGCCGCATTTTCGCTCATGGATCCGGCCAGCCTCCGCATCCACACCGCCAAGTCCGGCCGCCAGTGCGGAGATTGGCATCACCTCATCGCCAAAGTGCCTGCAGCGCCAGGCTAGTGATGGCCAGCGGGCTTGCGCACCTGCAAGGTGTTGGCGTCGGCCTTGGGGGCATGGGCTTGTGCTGCGGCAGGCAGCTCGGCCGTGTACTCCGAGGCCACCGTGCCGGCCGGGTGCTGGTACCAGCCTGGGTCCCGGTAGTCGCCGCGCGCCAGTTGGTCGCGCACTTTGACCACGCTGAACATGCCGCCCATGCCCACTGGGCCGAACGGGCCGGTGCCGGTCATCATCGGCAAGGTGTTGTCCGGGATGGGCATCTCCATCTCGGCCATGTCGTGCATGCCGCGGTCGCCCATCACCATGTAGTCGGGCACCAGGCGGGTGATCTTGCGCGCCACATCGCGGTGATCCACGCCGATCATGGTCGGCACGTTGTGGCCCATGGCGTTCATGGTGTGATGTGACTTGTGGCAATGGATGGCCCAGTCGCCTGCGATGGCATCAAACTCGATGGCGCGCATCTGCCCCACGCCGATGTCAGTCGTCACCTCGGGCCAGCGGGCCGACCTGGGCACCCAGCCACCGTCGGTGCCCGTCACCTCGAAATGCGGGCCATGCATGTGGATCGGATGGTTGGTCATGGTCAGATTGCCCACGCGGATCCGCACCCGATCGCCAGTCCGGGCGACCATGGGATCAATGCCGGGGAAGGCCCGGCTGTTCCAGGTCCACAGATTGAACTCGGTCATGGTGTTGACCCGTGGCGTGGCGCTGCCGGGCTCAATGTCATAGGCGTTCAGAATGAAGCCGTAGTCGCGGTCCACCTTGAACTGGCGCGGGTCCTTGGGATGGACGATGAACAGGCCCATCATGCCCATGGCCATCTGCACCATCTCGTCGGCATGCGGGTGGTACATGAAGGTGCCAGCGCGCTGCAGGACGAACTCGTAGACAAAGGTCTTGCCCACGCCGATCGCCGGCTGCGTCAGGCCCGACACCCCGTCCATGCCCGAGGGCAGCAAGATGCCATGCCAATGCGCCGAGGTGACCTCGGGCAGCTTGTTGGTCACGAAGATCCGGACCCGGTCGCCCTCCACCGCCTCGATGGTCGGCCCCGGGCTCGATCCGTTGTAGCCCCAGAGCCTGGCATTCATGCCAGGGGCGATCTCGCGCACCACCGGCTCGGCGACCAGGTGGAACTCCTTCACGCCATCCTTCATGCGCCAGGGCAAGGACCAGCCATTGAGGGTGACCAGCGGCTGGAACGGCCGGCCGTTGGGGGGTGCGGGCGGTGGCTGGGTGGCTGCGGCGGTCTGGATGACGGCCTCGGGCAGCAAGGCGGCCCCTGCCCGGCTGACGGCGGCGGCGCCCAGAAAGGTGGCACCAGCGGCCCTGAAGAAACTTCTGCGGTGGTTCATGAGCATGCTCCTGTTCAATGTCCGGCCGCCGTGGCGGCACCAGCGGCCCGAGCCACGCCCACGCCGCTGCTTCCCGTGGGTGAGCCCCCCACCATCGCCGTCTGCAGCTGGGTCTCGGCCAGCCAGAAGTCCCGCAAGGACTCGACCGCACCGACCACGCCGGCAATCTGATCCTTGGAATCGGCCAGCAGGTCAAAAACGCTGGCCAGCATGCCGTTGTAGCGGAGCAGGTTCTCCTCCGAGATGCGACGGCGCAGCGGCACCACCTCGTCCCGGTAATGCCGGGCCAACTCATAGGCGGTTCGATAGGCGGAACTCATTTCGCGAACCTCGGAGCGGGCGCGCAGCGCCATCTCAGCCGTGCGATTGAGCGACTGCATGTAAAGGGCTTCGGCGCGTGCCGTGCGCGCCGTACCGAAGTCGAACAAGGGCAGTTCCAGCTCGACCTCGAAGCCCTGGCTCAACGACTCGCCGGTCGCGCTCTTGTTCTGGTAGCCCAGGTGCAGCACATTGATGAAACGGGTGGCCTGGCCCAGGCCGAGTGCGCGGGCCAGGACTTCAGTCGAGCGCTTGGCCATCAGCACGTCGAGCCGGGTGTCCAGCGCCAGCTGCTCCGCGTCCTTGAGCGCCAGTGGCGTGCCGGGCAAATCGGGCAAGCGCTCCGGCAATTGAATGGCCAGCGGATCCCCGGCCCAGCCGATCGCTCGGATCAGTTGCTCACGCGCCGCGACGGCCTGGTGCTGCGCGCGGGCCAGGTTGATGCGCGCGTCTGAGTAGAACGACTGCTCCCGCATCTGGGCCAGTGCGTTGAAATTGCCCGCCTGGACCATGCGCTGGGCCAGCTCATTGGACGCCTCGGCGGCCAGCATCACCTGTGCGTGATAGCCGACCAGCTGCTGCGACGCAACCGCCTCGAAGAACGCCTTGCGGGCTTGCGCCGCCACAACCAGGGTGTCGGCAGCGGCCTGCCACTGAGCCTGCTCAAAGCGACCTTGCTCGATGGCCTGGGCCCACGGCATCGTCAGCAAGCCCAACAGATTGAACAGCACGGCGCGGTCCACCTCGAGGCCGCCATGGCCACTCATGCGGCCGAAGCGGATGGAGGGATTGGCCAGGCGACCGGCACTCACCCGGTCCGCCTCGGCCAGGCCCAGCGTCGCGTAGTCGGCTTGCAAGCCCCGGTTGCCGAGCAGCGCCACCTCGACCGCCGAATCGGCACTCAGGGGCAGCTTGAGCAGCTCGGCCACCCGCACGGCAGCGGCGCTTGACTGCTCAGCGGTGCGCTGGTCTGACGGCGAGTGGCCAATCCGGGCCTGGGTCAATTGGTCAACGCTGCCAAAACCGCCGTCCTCGGAAAAGGACGCGCAGGCCGTCAGCGCCAGACTGGCGGCGGACACCGTGGTGAGCCGGATCAGGGCCCGCCACGGGAAAGTGGATTTCTGCATGGAATGAACGCATCTGGAGTACCGGACCCAAGGCCCGGAAGCCGGCCTTGCGCGCTGCGCGCGAAGCCCTGAGCCAGCCCGCCCAAGCGGGCCGCATCGGCATCAGATGGTTCGGGGCGGACGGTCCTGCCCGCCCGACTGGAACACCGGTGCCGGAACCACGAGGACGGGGAACGCGGCGGTGGCCACCGGCATGGCACCGGGCTCACTGGGCAACATGGTGATCAGGGGCA
>CALRVU010000032.1:0-13066 GCA_943371685.1 Bordetella parapertussis
GAAGCGCTGGCCCGCCGCGGCCGCGACCAGCGCCCCCGCCAGCAAAGCCGCCTCGTCGTGGCCGACCTTGAACTGGACCGGGAGCGCATGCAAGCCAGCCGAGGCGGCAAGCCACTGCCGCTGACCGCCCGCGAACTGGCCTTGCTGGAGCTGCTGATGAGCGCACCAGGACGCCTCTTCAGCCGCGAGCGCATTCTGGCCAATGTGTGGGGCAAGAACGAGGACCCGTTGACCAACATCGTCGACGTCTACATCCGCCGCTTGCGCACCCGCATCGACCTGGACGGCCTGCCGCCGCTGATCCACACGGCGCGCGGACTGGGCTACCGGCTGGATGCCCAGACCAGCGACTGAAGGCGCGAGGGCGCCTACTGCCAGATCACCGATCGCGCCGAGGCAGCAGGGCGGTCTCCACCTCCCGGCCAGCCAGAAAATCAGCCAGTCGCTCGGTCAGATCCCGGTTGGCCAGCCACAGATCGTCGTCGTGGCCCGCGCCTTCAATCACCAGGTGGCGGCTGTGGCGAAAGCCGCGCTGCAAACGCTCGGCGTTGTGCAGCGGCGTGCGGCCATCCAGCTCGCCGCTGACGAACAGCGTGGGCACGGCACTGGCCGGAAACGCCCGGAAGGCGTCGCCCAGGTCGTCGATGCCCAGCCCCTCGGCAATCTGCGGAAACGGGAAGTTGAGCGCCCGGCCGAGCAGGCTGCGGCTTTCTTCGGCGGCGATCTGGCGCAAACGATCCGCTGAGGCGCCGGATGCCACGTCCATGGCCAGCGGCATCAGGCGTTGCTCGGCGCCGTAGCGGCGGATGTCGCGCAGCAGCGCTTCCAGAGCGTCCCATTTCCCTGCAGCCAGCCCGTCGTAGAACTCGGGCAACTGCAATGCGCTGTCGCGTCGGGCGAGCAGGATGACCGTGGCCACTTGCAGATCGAAGGCGCTGACCCAGAGGCCCTCCTCCTGACCGGCCTGACCCAAGCGCATCGGCTGGGCGGCCAGGCCGGCAATCGTCTTGGCCATCAGCGCCGGCAGGTCAGGACGTTGTCGCTGCGCGGCAATCTGGCTGATCAGCCGGTCAGCGTCCAGCGGCAGCTTCAGCGTGTCGTTCGGGCCCTCGCTGCCCATCAGGATCACCCGCTCCAGGGCGTCTCCCTGGGTGCGCAGGGCCGCATAGGCCAGGTGCGTGCCGTAGCTCATGCCCCAAAGGCTCAGTTTGGGCACACCCAGCGCCCGGCGCAGCACGGCCAGATCGGCGGCGTTCTCCTCGGTGTTGAAGGCGTTCGGGTCCCAGCCCTGCTCGCGCCAGAAGACCATGCAACGGCGGGCATGGGCCTGTTCGGCCGCCAGTTGCTGGGCATGGTCTTGTGGCGCCTGGCTGCTCAGCACCAGCTTGTGCGGGCAGTTGGGCGCCGCGCCGGATCGGCCAGCGCCGCGCTGATCCAGCAAGATCACATCCTGCTGCTGACGGACGCGATCAAACGTTGGCCAGCGCCGGCCCAGGGCCGAGGAGATGCCGGACCCGCCCGGCCCGCCCGCCAGATAGACCACTGGCGCCAGCCCGGCCACCGGCTGCACGGCCTTGAGCCGGACGAATTGCACGCTCAGCGTGGCGCCAGCCGGCTTGCCGTGGCGGACGGGCACCGTCAGCGTGCCCAGCTCGGCCGCCACCGGCGCCAGGCCGCGAACCGGCAAGGCAAAAGGCTCAAAGCGCAGATCGCCGACGGCTGCCGGGGCGGCAGCGGCCGGCCCCACAGCCAAGCCGCAGAACAGGCTGGAGAGAAGGACGAGGTGCAGACGGGATGCGAGGGACCGCATGGTGAACTCACTTGCTCAGATTGACGGAGAACTGCAATGTGCTCGCCCGGCGTGCGTGGGGCCGGGCCCGGCCTGCCGAACTGCTCCTGCGGGCGGTTGAACTACTCCGCCGGTTGCCCGGGTCTCGCTACCATCCCTGCCATGAACCTGTTTCTGCGCTCCTTGCTGGCCGTGCTGACCCTGCTGCTCTGGTGTGCGCTCTGGCAGCTCGGCGCCACGCAGGGCCGGCTGGACGGGGTGCAAGTGAAGGCCGTACAGATGCGGGCCGCCCACCAGCCCGATGCGGCTGGGCAGAACGCGGAATGGCAGGCGCTGGACCGGCAACTGCTGGCGCAGTGGCGCGGCCCCTATGAACTGCGCTTTGAGGTGACGCTGGACGCGCAAGCGGCGCAGCAGCCGCTGGTGCTGGGCTTGTCGCTGCGCGCCGCCAGCGAGCTGTTCTGGGACGGGCAGGCACTGGCCGGCAATGGCCGCGTGGGCCGCAACCAGGCCGAGGAACAAGCCGGCCGCGTGGACCACTCGGTGCCGTTGCCGCCGCAAGCCGCAGGCCGACATGAGCTGCGCGTGCGTGCGTCCAGCCATAGTCCGCTGGCCATCCGGTCGGCCGAGGCCGATCTGCGCATCGCCAGCCTGCAGGCCCAGACTGCCGCCCGCTTTGCCCCCTGGCTGGTGGCGGCGGCGGCTTGCGGCTGCCTGGCCCTGGCCTGGGGCTATTTCTTGCTGGTGGCCCGCCATGCCGCCCATGACACGCACACCCACAGCCCCGGCCCCGGCCACGCCAACCGGCGCGGCGAACAGCGGCTGTTGCTGGCCCTGGGCCTGGTCGGCCTGCTGCTGCCACTGGCCGAGGCCTGGCGGCCCGTGCTGGGCTATGCCTATCCCTGGCACCCTTGGCGGCTGGGCCTGATCCTGGGGCTGACCGGGCTGGCCGCCTGGCTGCTGCCGCTGGCCCTGGCGGCGCGCTGGCAGCGGCTCTGGCCCGCGCGCTGGCTGCTGCCGCTGGCCGGTCTGAGCTTGCTGCTGCTGGCGTGGGCCGGCCCGGGCTACAGCTACGACATCGCCGGCTATGGGGCCCATGTCCTGGGCCTGCTGGCCGCCACCGTGCTGTGCTGGCGCAGCCGGCGGCAAGAGCCCGCCATGGTCTGGCCGCTGCTCGCCACCCTGCTCTGCAGCCTGACCCTGGCCCTGCTCTGGCCCGGCGCCTTTCTCGACGGCTTCTACTTTCTGGCCCTGGCGCTGCTGATGAGCCTCTTGCTGCTGGGCCATGCCAGCGGCTTGATGCGCCTGGGTGAGCAGGCCGCACGCAACGAGGCCCAGCGGGCCGCGCTGCAGACCCGGCTGCTGCGCAACAGCATGCAGCCGCACTGGCTGATGAACACCCTGACCTCGTTGCAAGAGCTGATCGAGACCGAGCCGGCCCGGGCCAGCCGCATGGTCGACCTGCTGGCCGATGAGTTTGTGCAACTGCGCCGACTGGGCGATGCACCGCTGATCACGCTGGAGCAGGAGCTGGCCTTGTGTCGCGCTCACCTGCGCGTGCTGGCCCTGCTGCGCGGGCATGAGATCAGCTTGCAGGTCGACGGCCAGGCCGACGGCATCTGGCTGCCGCCCGGTCTGCTGCACACCCTGGTCGAGAACGCCCTGACCCACGGTGCCGCGCTGCACCGACAGCCCAGCTTCCACCTGGTCATCGACGAGGCGGAAACGGGCCTGGTGCTGCGGTTTAAGGCGCCCCAGGGGCCGGGCCGCAGCAGCGCCGACGGCACGCCGCGCGGCGCCGGTCGCCACTTCATCGAGGCCAGCCTGGCGGCAGCTTTCCCCGGCCGCTGGCAGTTCAGCGACGGACCCGACGGCCAAGGCCACTGGTGCAGCCAGCTGCGGCTGCCCCACTCACCTGGCAAGGTGGCCTGATGCGGATGCTGATCGTGGAGGACGAACCGCTGGTGCGCCAGCGCCTGTTGCGCCTGTGCACCGAGCTGGCCGGCCCGGGTGTGCAATGCCAGGCCTTGGCCGACCTGAGCGAGGCGCAGGAGCGACTGCGCAGCGGCGGCTGCGACGGCCTGCTGCTCGACCTGAATCTGGCCGGTGAGGACGGCTTTCACCTGCTGCGCCAGGCCGTGGCTGGCGCGTTTCACACCGTCGTGGTGTCGGCCCACGCCGAGCGGGCACTGCAGGCCTTCGAGCTGGGTGTGCTCGACTTCGTGCCCAAGCCCTTCAGCCGCGAGCGGCTGCAGCAGGCCTTGCAGCGGCTGCTGGGCCAGGCCGAGGGCGCGCGCCGAAGCCTGCGCCAGCTGGCCGTCTGGCGCGCGCGCGGTGTGGCCCTGGTCGAGCTGAGCGAGGTGCTGTGCTTCCGCGCGGACGGCGAGGCCAGTGAGCTGCGCCTGCTCGACGGCCGCTGCGAGCTGCACGCCAAATCACTGGAGCGCCTGGCCGCCCTGCTCCCCGGCGAGTTCCTGCGCTGCCACCGCTCCTGGATCGTCAATCTGAAGCACGCCCGGCGCCTGCACGTGGCCAGCGGCAGCCGCTACACGCTGGAACTGTCCGACGGCAGCGAACTGCCGGTGGGCCGCACGCAGGTGGAGGCACTGCGGGCGCGGCTGCTTTGAGAAAGAAGAACCTCGCCATCGAGCGGCTCGGGCGCAGGATGATGCGCTGGCTGGACAGCGCGACGTGTCTGACGACACTGTTACCTCGGCTGGGCCGGCCGTTCCCAGATCGTGTTGACCGTGATCGTGCGCAGGCCGGCACGTTCGCAGTTGGCATGGCTCTGTGTCGCGTGCTCAACGTCGGTGAAGATGTGGCTGACGCCGGCATCAGACGCTGCGTTCAGCCGGGCTGCAAGCAACGCGCTGTGCGCACCACGCCCACGGCACTCGGGGCGGGTGTAGGAGTTGCCCAGAAAAGCAACGCCAGCATGCAGGAACATCGTGCCCCATCCCATGGGGGTGCCCTGCGGATCGGTGGCGACAAAGGCCTGGAACTGCGCCGTGCAGTAGAAATGTCGCTTGGCTTGGCGACGCTCTGGCGGGAAAGCCGCTCCGGAACTCTCGAGCAAGTCGAAAAACAGATCGGTCTGTGTTTCACCCAGACGCATCACCTGCAGCTTGACGGGCAGCGGCGTGGTCGACGGCACCGCTGCGAGATAGCAGAGTGAGCCACTCGGGCGAAACCCAAGCGCGAGCATCTGCTTGACCGTGTCGGGCTGAACCTCGCTCGGGCGCAGTTCCAGCGCCAGCACGGCTGCTGGCAGCTCGTCCAGCGCGTCCGCCGTCAGATGGCCGACCTCGGTGGCCATGGCGCGGTTGTAATAGGCAACGCCGGGGCGCGAGCCATCGATCAAGCCTTGGAGCCCTTGGGTCTGCAGGCTGCGAATGTCCGCGTCGATCGAGGTGCTGGTGCGATGGGCGTTGAACTGAGCGAACGCCAATTCTGCCGCTGCGAGGCGGTTCAAGAGCAGGTGTTGGGCCATTGGATGAGCAGCTTGGTGACCTAGGCGGCGAACCACCACTGTGATTCAGTTCAGCGCCGATTCCTCGGGTGCGCAGCGGCTTGGCGCTCGTTGCCGTGTTTGTAGTTGCCCGTCACGCGGGCCATCAATTGTTGCGCGCCGCTGCCTCGTTCGTCACCAGCTTCCTGCTTGAAGTCTTCGGCATCGTGGCCGCGCAGGGTCGAAGCCAGGCGGCCCCGATGCAAGATCTCCACATCGCCGTTCTTGCGCACCCGGTAGGTGAATCCGAGATCTCCGGAGTCGGTCGGATCTTGCATGGTCAGGCGGTTCAGCCGAGCGCCGCCGGATTGAGGCGCCACAAGGTGAAGTTAAGCGCGGCGGCAAAGCTCACCCAGGCGAGGTAGGGCACCAGCAAGAGCGCTGCAAGCCGGTGGATGCGCCAGAACGTGACGAGGGTGGCGGCGATGAGCAGCCACAGAACGATCACCTCGGCCATCGCCAGACCGCCCAGATGCCAAGCGAAGAACAGCCACGACCAGAGCGCGTTGGCCACCAGTTGCGCTGCATAGAACTTGAATGCCGTTGCCGCGCCACGAAAACCGTCCTGGCGCCAGACCAGCCAGGCAGCCACCGCCATCAGCAGGAACAGCACCGTCCAAGCCGGTCCAAACAACCATGCCGGAGGCGCCCAAGCGGGCTGCACCAGCTGCCCGTAGAAGCCAGCCGCGTTGACCGAGGCCAGCCCGCCGATGCCGGCCGTGACCACGCTGGCCAGCAGCCAGCCCAGCAGCCCGAGGCCTTGCTTGCCTGCAGAAATGTGCGCCATGGATGATTGAAGAGGTATCAATGAATGGGGCCCCGACGATATCCGGTTTGAGCGAGCGTGCGAGGCGCACGATGCCGAAGCGCCGACCCAACGGGACGATCAGCCCCCAATGACGCAGACAGCTTGAAGGTCACCCTGGCGTTCAGGATGCGAAATACGTTGATCCTCGTATTCGCCGCGCTCTGCCGGCGACCTATCGTCACACCGTGCGTTTCGCACCGACGACACCGGATCAATCTCGCCGCGGGGTGTGGTTGTTCGACTCTTCAATCCATGCTCCACCCAGGGATGAACATCATGAACCCAACGCTCTTCAAGACCACTGTGCGACTCAGCGCCGCCGCCGCCCTGGCCATGGTTGCCACCTTCGCCAGCGCGCAGACCTCCACCCTCACCGTCCACGGCCAGGCGAACTGCTTTGACCTCACGCCCGGCGGCAACGGCGGCAACGTCGCAGCCCAGATCGAGCTGCAAGCCGGCACCTACACGGTAAAGGTGAAGTCCACCGACATCGCCTTTTGCTCTCAGGGCCGGTGCCTGCAGCCCGCTGTGGCGCTGAACCTCTGGGGCGGCAACAGCTACTACGAACCATTGCTCGTGAAGCCCGGATCGAAGAAGGGCTTCTCCCTCGCCAACGGCGGCACGCTCTACGCCCACGTCATGGACAACCCATGCGGCGACAACTCGGGCAAGACCGTGCTGGCGATCACCAAGACGGAGTGATCCGCGCAGCGCGATCGCGCAATGGATCGCTGATCTTGCGCGGTCGTTCGCTCAGGCCTCACAGCCGATGTGAATGCGGCCATGGCAACGACGAGACGCACCGAGCCTTGCCTGCCAAACGCCGAAGGACCCAGCCATGGTGCCTCGCTGCTGCGGCGCATCGGGCTCTCGGCTCGTCGATTCTCGAGATCCGGTGAAGTGCTCATGAACATGAGCCCCTTCTGTCACCAGCTTGCTGTCGATTGGCTGCCCCAAGCTGCCGGACTGGCGCGGCTTGTCCGAAATGCTGATGTGTTGGGAATGTCCATCAGGTCTAGCGGGTGCCGCGGGGCTCAAGCATCGCTCTCACCCCAACCGAAGATGCGCCATTGGATGACTTGAAGTATGTGCTTTGAGCGATGTGAAAACACTGGCTGCAAGGTTGCAGAAAGCGTGGCTGAACATTGGCGCTGAGGGCCCAGCGATCAGTCAATCGTCCAGTGGTCCATTGTGCAAGACCTGCTTTGCGCGTACTGCCTCAGCAACGAGCTTTTCCAGGACCTTGAGGTCGACATCAGCAAGCTTGGCGACATAGAGACACCCTTTGCCAAGCTTGTGTTTGCCCAGTTGGAGCATCAGGCCTGAATCAACCCCCTCGCCCGCCACGCCATAGATGGAGATATCGCCCTTCCTGGAGGAAAAGCCCACCGCACAGATCTCTCCAAACTTGCCCCCAGCCAGCGGGTACTTGTGGGTCCCGAACCCAACAATCGCCGTGCCCCACATCACTGCGGGCTGCTTTGATGTCTTGGACATGAGCTTGACCAAGGTCTCGCAGTCAGCGCGTCGCGCACTGTCCACGATGGCCGACAGGTAGCTCTCTACGCTCAACGATGTGGGCTTTGTCTTCGCTTCAGCCATGGGATGCATCTACCTCGCCAATCGGACGTCCAATGTTCGAGCCTAGCCGCCTGCGGTGGCAAGCCCGTCTGAGCGAGGGGTCAGGCATCAGGCGGCTCAATGGAATGACGAGTCGGCTGGGGCGTGATGGTGAAGACCTTGAGGCGCTCGGAGTTGTCGAAGCGATGCCAGACACCCTGAGGAACGACGATCAAATCGCCTTCGTTCAGGGCCACTCTCTCCTCAGTCCCGTGCTGAATCAGCACAACCGTCGTCGTTCCTGATAGTGCCATGACGATCTCATCGCCTTCAGGATGTTGCTCCCATTCGCTGCTGCCTGAGTAGTGCCCCACATACACAGCCCCATCTCGGTAGGGAGTGACTTCAGCAAAGGCTGTGCTGCCCTCCCCCGTCAACGCCATGGCTGGGGTCCTGTTCGGGAGGAAGGTCAGCCCGGCGATGATCTGGGTGCAGGACTTCTTCATTGCGCAAATGCCATGAAACGGTGTCGAACTGCCATCCATGCGAACCACCGGCTAGCCGGCACTCGCCTGAGCATTGCGAATGGACTCATGGACGCTGCGAGCTTGAGGAACAAGTTCGAAGCGCGGCCCGAGATACTGATCCATGCCCGGCCCCAGGCATACCACCCAGCATCGAAGCCATGGGGTGCTGCGTTCCAGACGTGATGGTTCCCGTTACATCGGAGCGCTCTGACAGTGAAAGCTCCTGCAGAGATTTCAGCGGCAGAGAATTGACGCTTTTGCTGAAGATCCCCGACCGGATGATGCCCGGTTGGGGTGCTACCGCGTAGAAAGTCCCAGCTCGCTGTTTGGCCTCGACGAAGAATCGACCCAACACGAGGTAGAGCCCGACAACGACAAAGGGAGCGCCGAACAGCACAAAGGGGAGCGGCGCGCCAGAGGAAGCTGCACTTTGAATCCAGAAGACAGCAAAGCACGCAAAGAAAAGGCTGAAAGGGATGGCAAATGCATCGGAGCCACGCAGGGTCAGCCCCTGGCGAGGCTGACCGCACCAAATGACGTGTTCACCTGCTGCCAGCTCAGATCGGATTTCCTCGGGGAGGTTCATGACATGGACTCTCTTGTGCTGCCTATCGAAAAATCGAAGGGCCGTCGACGCAAAGCGCAGGGAGCCCAAAGCGCAGCTTTCGGCAGTCCCGCTCGGCTGCCTTGAAGTTGAGGGGCATCCGCTCGAACAACTGCTTACGCATCATTGCACGATGACTTGAGTGAGGACTCGAAAACCTCCAAAGCCATGCCACAGTCATGCAACTTGGCAAGATCGCTCAAGTTGTCAAGAAATACCTCCGTGGTGAACTTTTCGTTGCACAAGAGCCCCGCAAGATACTCAGCCCGATCCAATAGATCTGCAATGCTGGCGTGACTCATGTTTTCGTAGGCCATCATGCGCCCTCGAATGATCACAAGTTGCAGCGCCTTGATTGCAGCGCGCTCCTGCCTATTCGTGGCCATGTGGATGCTCCGACGACTCTTTCATGTGGCTCCGAGGCAATGTACAAGCTTTCAAGCGACCGGCCGGGCACCGTTTTCACTTTCGTTGCTTGCCGCCGCTCGCGAGAGGCGTTCTCTCGCAGCTTGCAGGCCAAGTTCGGTTTGTGTCCAGCCAACGCTAGAGCGCGCGAGCCCAAACTCTGCGAGCACTACCCCCAACGAATTCTCGATTCCACGCATGACCAAATCAGGGAGCACCATGTAGACCACAGGCCCTGATGCGACGGATAGCTCTTTCGCATGGGCAAGTTGTTCAACACGCACGACAAGCCCGGCAGCTAGCCGACAAGCAAATCCTAGTGCATTGCCAAGTCCCGGCTCCTCCCATTCATTGAGAACTAGGCCAAGCGAACCCGACAATGCGGAAACTTCAACCTCGAGAGTGCAGAGCGGGATTTCGCCCCATCGCCAGACATGCTCGGCGGCAGCCACAACGGTGGTCACGATGCAAAACTTTCGAAACTATGGGTGCCGACAGACGCCCCGCTCAAGCGAGAGCCAGGCGAGTCGCCCAGCATGGCACTAGAACCTGAACCCCCTGGCGATGCTGGACGCCATCCCTGGAGGTAACCGACCGCCTGCCTCAGCAGACGCATACATGGCTTCAAGGCATTCATGGTGTGACTCCTCATGGAGCATGGGCCGAATTTGATTCAAGAGGATCATGGCATGTTGCCACGAGACTTCGATTTCACTCCCGCCCTGACGCTCGAAGACGACCGGATTCTCGTACCCCACGCGCTCGGATCTGCCAGATGGCAGCTCCCGCAATTTGACCTTGAAAAGCAGCCAGTATTCGCTGCCATTTCTGCCTTGGAAGACTGCAGCCAGCGACCCGCCGTCGCGGATCATCTCCACGGTTATAACCAGGGCGATTGATGGAAGCATTTGAGGCGCACCGTGAAAGCGGGGAACAGCCAGAGCAAAACACGCGGAATCCAAAGCACAACATGCGCCTGCCCCTCTCGACTGGCGAGTTGGACATTGGTCATTTACCGTTCTGTTCGATGGCCTTGGTACAAAGCGACCGATTGAACCATGTCCTCTCTGCTACCGGCAAATAGTTGATGAACTCGCAAGGTGGAAGGTAGACGTCACCACTTCCAGATTTCAATTCTTCTTCATCTTTGACCTGTGCCGCCAATGTGGCATTCAGCGTAGCCAAGCACTGCGGAAAGTTGCCGTTGCGATATTGCGCAAGCGCTAGATCATTTCGCACCTGATCCACCTCGATCAGACTCATGAATTCACTGCATTGCGTCAATAATTTTTGCAGTGGCTCTGTGGCCAACGAGAAGCGACGTGCACGATACAACTGAAGGGACTGATCCCGCAACCTTTGCCGGCTCCCGCTCTTGCAGATCGGCGGCGGGATTCGATATTCTCCGTCGAGTTGGGCTCGCATTCCACAATAGACACGACACTCTTCTTGAGTAATTGGACTCACGACCATTGCAGACCGCTCGACCGAGAATGAAATTCGACATTTCGAATCACTTCCGTCTTCCAACCACTCGTCCGCTTTGCCGACACCCCCAACCAATGAACCTGTCACACTGCAAACGTGACAGTTCCCGCCGATTGATTCGATCTTAAAAGTTAACCTCTTCTCGGCATCTGATCGTACAGTGAGTGTTCCGCTGTCACCTTTGCGAAAATATTCCCCAGGCCGAACATCCGGCGTCTTGGCGGCCATTGATGCAGCGCAAGCCATCAGCATCGAAACAGACAACAGGTATCGAAGCATGCGGAAACGATGTCTAACGTGGGACAAGAGGGGCGCGGGAACGGTTAGGCGCCTGTTTCATCAAGCACCAGGTACTGCGAGGCCGGGAGTTCGGAGCGAAGCAGTCCTAAGGTTAACTGTGTCGCCGCCAGGAAATCCCTTGATTCCTGAACTGTCCATCGAACATCAGGAGGATTATTCCAGTCGAGCGATGTGTCGTACCTAGAAATCAGGCGGTCAAGTGACTGCTTGAGATCTTCAGAAATGGGAAGCTCGTCAAGCAGGACTGGATAGCCAAACTTCTGACGTGCCTCTTCACCGTCTGCCCATAGGCAGGTGCGGCTTCCCGGGTCAAAGAAGAATCGCAGTTTGTAGACCATAGGGTGTGGTGTCGCCGCCGTCGAAGGTGCGCATTGAGGTGCCGGAGACAGCTGGCCGCGCGCAGCGATCATGAACCATTTGGCGCAGTGCGGCCAGCCTGCGCAGGTCCACTCGAGCGACGGGCAAGCGAAGCAAACAATCTGTGGACAGCGAAAATCGTTCTGAAGGTCCGTTACGCGCACGCGGTTGCTCTATGGAAATCAACTACTTGGCGCGACTGCCTTGAGTAGCAGCGTTGCGTGTTCGCTTTGGGTTTGCAGGCGGCTTTCCCGAGAGAGACTTTCGGGCATGAAGCAGGCGCTCCGCAAGTTCCGTGACAACCCACTCCTCTGCAATGAGTGAACCAGAGAACTGACTGACGACCATCTCGCGCCAGACGATTGGTTGGCCCGTCCCAGGGAAACCCTTGAAGGCCCCTGTGTGGGTTGCGCGCATCGTTCTCTGCCAGCCCACCGAGTCTGACGACTCAAAGAAGAAGAGCACCTCCACACTCAGGTCAGCAAACGCACTCCGATACAGCTCGACCACAGATCGGACCAACGCCGGCCCACCTCGGACGTCTTGATCTGCGAGGTGAACAACGTAGTCAGGTGCGAAGTACTTGCCCACGGCTTCGACTTGGCCCTCGTGAAAGAGCGCAGACGTGGCACTGAGGATCTGATCTCGAGCGGACTGAATCATGCGCAGTTGAAGATACGGTTCGATATCAACGCCAAAGTTGAGCCGCGAGTCGGCTCGAGCAGCCGGCTAGCCGCCGAATTGGCACCATGTGACCGTGGCCGTTCCCGCATAAGCATGGATGTGTGCGCGAGCTGCTTCGAAGGAAGGGAAAGTGCGGCGGCGGGTTCATGTGACGGCGGACGTTTGAGTTGAGGCGGGGCCGACGAACAAGCGCAGGGCCGCCGGAAGGATGATGGGCCGTGCCTGGAGGCAGGCCCGATGGTTTGCCGTTGAGCCGCCTCGCTCGAACGAGGTATTGGGGTGCACTTCGCCGATGTGCCGATCTAGTGTCTTGGTTCAAGCATTGCAACGCAAGCCTCGCGCCCGGCCGCTCTTGCCATGTCAAGAGCTGTGCCGCCGTATGTACTTTGAAGAAGTGGATCTGCGCCCTTCGAGAGCAGCAGTCCAAGAATCTCAGAGTGCCCCTCTTCTGCTGCGATGTGAATGGGAGCCTCTGCGAAACCAGCCTGTTCGTTGATGCCTGCTCCCGCTGCAATGAGAAGCCGCACAACCTCCAGATTGCCGCCTTGGACCGCCCGATGAAGTGTCGGTTGATACTGACGGTCAGTAGCGATGCGTGCGCCAGCATCCAACAGAGCCTGAACCATGTCGGGTTGTCCGATCCATGCAGCAAGCGATAGGGGCGACTCGCCAGCAAAGCAGACAGCATCAATCTCGGCACCCAAGCGGACGAGCGCACGAACTGCGTCGACAGAACTACCCAACACAAGCAAGTGCAGCGCGGTCTCGCCCAAGGACGTCCGTTCCGTGATCAGTCGCGTCTCTCGGGAGGCGACCGCAGTGCCAGCCGCGACCGAATGTTCGAAGGCATCAACCAAGCCAACAACTCCAGCATCATCCATGTGTGTCCTAACGAAGCTGTCCAAAAACCCCAAATCCCAGCCCGCGCGTCACGCTGAACGCACCTGATCGGCTGCGGAGTCGAATTTCTGGTTTCATCGCAAAAATGGGTTTCGGACGGACGAGCGTTGTGCAGGGGGCCGACAGCAGGCCCTTT
>CALRVU010000033.1:0-12958 GCA_943371685.1 Bordetella parapertussis
CTTCACGGGCGCGCATCCAGTTGAAGTTGCCCTTGACAGTGTTGATCTCGCCGTTGTGGGCCACCATCCGGTAGGGGTGGGCCAGCGGCCACTCAGGGAAGGTGTTGGTGGAGAAGCGCTGGTGCACCAGGGCCAGCGCCGAGACGGTGCGCGGGTCCTGCAGGTCCATGTAGTACTTGCCGACCTGGTCGGCGAGCAACAAGCCCTTGTAGATGATGGTGCGGCAGCTCATGCTGGGCACGTAGTACTCACGGCTGTGCGTGAGCTTGAGGGCCTGGATCGCGGCCGAAGCCGTCTTGCGGATCACGTAGAGCTTGCGCTCCAGCGCGTCGGGCACGATCACATCGGCGCCACGACCGATGAACACCTGACGAATGACCGGCTCGGTGGTTCGGACCGTGGGCGACATGGGCATGTCGCGGTCCACCGGCACGTCGCGCCAGCCCAGCAGCACCTGACCCTCAGCCTTGATGGCGCGCTCCATCTCCTGCTCGCAGGCCAGCCGTGAGGCATGTTCCTTGGGCAGAAAGATCATGCCGACGCCATATTCACCCGGTGGCGGCAGATTGACGCCCTGAGCGGCCATCTCGGCCCGGAAGAACTCATCCGGAATCTGGATCAGGATGCCAGCGCCGTCGCCCATCAGGGCGTCGGCACCCACCGCACCCCGGTGATCAAGGTTCTCGAGGATCTTCAAACCCTGCTCGACGATGTCGTGCGCTTTCTGACCCTTGATGTGCGCCACAAAGCCCACACCACAGGCATCGTGTTCATGGGCTGGGTTGTAGAGCCCACCTTCGGCAAGCGCTTGGATCTCTTGGCGGGTGGCTGGACCGGTGGCCTTGTGCATGGCGCACTCCTCGACAGTAGCTGGGGATGACCCGGAGTTTGCGCCAGATTCAGTTTCGCATCAAGAAGTTTAAATGGGGTCAGAGTCTATTAAAAGTTCCCACTCAATTTTCGGACGATATTTAGTGCCATAGTCACTCCGCCTTCCGAGGTCGACCGCGAGGCTTGGGGGGTGGCGGCAAACTCTTGTCGCGCCGGAGTCGCTCGATGAGTTCGGGCGACGCCATGGGCGCCGCAGTTTTCAGCGCGTCGGCGAAACGCTTTTGCTCCGCCATGGACACGCCTTCCTCCAACCAAGCGCGGTAGGCAGCCTCGCGCTCGAAGGGCGTGTTTCCCAATTGCCAGAACACCGGATGATCGACAACGCAGGGGTCGACACGCTTGCCAAGATGGTGCGCCAGACTCGACCAGGGGTAGTCAAGCAAATCAGAGACCAGGCCTGCACGATGGGGGTTGAGTTCGATGTATCGCAGGCAACTCAGCAAGTAGGCGTCCGCATCGACAAGGTGCGCCTTGAACCGCCCTTCCCAGAGCGTGCCGGTGCGGCCATGGCGCGCGTTGAACGCCCCGACATATCGCCGCCCCAGGCTTTGCATCAATCTGCTCAGGCCCGCCTCATTCCTGGGGGTGGCCAGCAAGTGCACATGGTTGCTCATCAGGACGTAGGCGTGCAGTTGGACGCCCTCATCTCTTGCAACCTCTGCCAGCACGCTCAAGTAGCGGCGCCGATCTTCATCATTGACAAACACCACCTGACGGTTGTTGCCGCGCTGAATCAAGTGGTAGGGATGGTCGGGTACGAAGGTTCTTGAAGGACGTGGCATGCAGCCAGTCTATCAAATGGACTCCGACCCCAATTAACTAATGGACTCTGACCCCAATTAACTAAACCCCATCAACTCGAATGAACTCGACCCAGATCAGCCGCAGCGTCCGAGTGCGCGAAGAAGTCACCGTGTACCGGGGAAAAGGCTCCGCCCAGTCAGGCGCTGGTGCTCGTTGATGGCATAGCGGTCTGTCATGCCTGCAATGTAGTCGGCAATACCTCGGGCACTGGGTTGCGGTGACCTGAACTCCAAGGGCAGGCACGCCGGATCCCGGCGATAGATTTCGAAGAGCTCCTGGACGATCTGCCGGCCCCGCTCGGTTTGCGACTGGACCTGAGGATGCCGGTACAGCGACTTGAACAGAAAGCGCTTCAAGCTGGCACTCGCTTCACGCATCTGCGGACTGAAGCGGATGAGCGGCGGCGCCCGCCGCACCGCGGCCACATCAGGCGGCGTCAACGCCTGCAAGCGCAGTTCGCTGGCAGCAATCACGTCATAGACCTGCTCCGACAGCATTCGTCGCACCACCTCGGCCAAGTGTCGTCTGGGTGCCGTGGCCTCCAGTGCGGGATGACTCACGCGAACTTCCGCATCGAACCGGGCAAACAGCGGCACCTCTCGCAATGCTTCCATGCTCAGCAGGCCAGACCTCACGCCATCATCGATGTCGTGCGCGTTGTAGGCGATCTCGTCGGCCAGATTGGTCAGCTGGGCTTCAAGACTCGGCTGTTCGCCGTGGATGAACCGCGCGCCGACACCCCCAGGCTCCCGGAGTTCAAGGCGTTCAGCCAAGGGCTTGGGACAGCGCTTGAGGATGCCTTCGCGAGTCTCGAAACACAGGTTCAGTCCATCCCATTCGGGATAGCGTTGCTCGAGCCGATCCACCACCCGCAGGCTCTGCAGATTGTGTTCGAAGCCACCGCAATCTCGCATGCACGCGTCCAGGGCATCCTGCCCCGCGTGACCAAAGGGGGTGTGACCGAGGTCGTGCGCCAGTGCGATCGCCTCCACCAGATCCTCGTTGAGCCGCAGGGAGCGGGCCATGGAGCGGCCCAGCTGTGCCACCTCCAGCGAGTGCGTCAAGCGGGTGCGGAACAGATCCCCTTCGTGATTGAGGAAGACCTGGGTCTTGTAGACCAGCCGCCTGAACGCAGAGCTGTGCACGATCCGGTCGCGATCCCGCTGAAACGCCGTTCGGGTCGGCGCCTCCGGTTCTGCGATCCGCCGCCCTCGCGAGCGCGCGGGATCAGAGGCCCAGGGTGCCATGGAGGTTTCGCGCACAGGCGGCAAGTGGCTCAACGGGTGCACGCACTCAAGGTCTGCCGCACCATGGCTTCAGCGGCGGGTCGCACGCAGGCCGAACCCAGGGCGTCAATCAGCACGAAACGGATGTCACCCGCCTCGGCCTTCTTGTCCAGGCGCATGTGCTCGAGGTACTCGTCTGCCGACAGCGCCGGACCTGCCGTGGGCAGTCCGGCACGCTCGATCAAGGATCGCATCCGGTCGGCGAACCCGGGGGCCATCAAACCAAGTCGCTCTGACAGATCGCTCGCCATGACCATGCCTGCGGCCACCGCCTCGCCATGCAACCAGACGCCAAAGCCGAGCCCGGCTTCGATGGCATGACCAAAGGTATGTCCGAAATTCAAGATGGCTCGCAGTCCACCCTCGCGCTCATCAGCAGCCACCACACGCGCCTTGATCTCGCAACAGCGGCGCACGGCCTCACCCAGCTTCACGGGGTCCAGAGCCCGCAGGTCCTCCATCGAGGACTCCAGCCAGGTCAGGAAGTCCGCATCGGCGATCGGCCCATACTTGATGACCTCAGCCAGACCGGCGGCAACCTCGCGCGCAGGCAACGTCTGCAGGACCGTCAGGTCGCAAAGCACACGCTGAGGCTGATAGAACGCCCCGATCATGTTCTTGCCCAAGGGGTGATTGATGGCCGTCTTGCCACCCACGGACGAGTCAACCTGAGCCAGCAAGGTCGTGGCGACTTGAACGAAAGGCACGCCGCGCATGTAGCAGGCCGAGGCGAACCCTGTCATGTCCCCGATCACACCACCGCCCAGAGCAATCAGCAGACACTTGCGATCGAAAGCGCCGCCCAACAGGCGGTCGAATATCAGATTGAGTGTGACCCAGTCCTTGTGCGCCTCGCCGTCAGGCAAGGCGAGCAATTCGACCTTGGGATACTGCTGCCTGAGTCGCTGCAGCAAGGCTTCAGCGTAAAGCGGTGCAATCGTCGTGTTGGTGACCACCAACACCGCCGTAGCGGACGGCAGCCCCGTCCATGCGGCAGGGTCGCCCAGGAGTTCCTGGCCGATCAGGATGTCATAGCTTCGGTCTCCCAGGGCCACAGGCACGACTTGGGAGGGCATTCGGGTCAGACGGGCAGTGCTCATGTCGGGGTAGTTTACGTGGCGGCAGGGATGCCCCCAGATCACCCGCCGTGATCCGACTGCCTGGGCAGGCTCGCCACTCAGCCAGCCAACGGGGGTCGCGGCGAGGCCAGGTCAGGCAGGGCCATCTCCAACTGCATGGCCAACAGGCTCGACAGGGAGGAAACCGTCGAACGGCCTGTGTCGATGACGAAATCAGCGAGTTGGCGGTAGAGCGGGTCACGTTGCGCGAACAAGGCACGCAAGCGAACCGCAGGGTCCACCCCCTGCAACAAGGGGCGCTGGGTGTCGTGCTTCAGGCGGCGCACCAGGTCATCGACCTGGGCCCGCAGATAGACCACCTGGTTGCCACGCGACTTGAGCGCAAGCCGGTTGTCTTCCCGCAGCACGGCACCGCCGCCGGTGGCCAGCAGCAAACCATCGCGCTGGCACCAATCGGAGAGCACGCGAGCTTCGATGAGACGGAAGCTCTCTTCACCGTGCACTTCGAAATGCTCGCGGATGGAGTGCCCAAGCTCTTTTTCGATCTCCGCGTCGCAATCGACGAAGGGCAAACCGAGGAGACGCGCAACATGACGCCCGACCGTGGACTTGCCACAGCCGGGCATGCCGACCAGGCTGACGATCACGGGCAGGTATTGGTGCGCGTGCCGGTATTGATGCCGATTCGGTAAGAGGTGGTCAGGCCGGACGGCGAGGCGGCATTGAGGGTGAACTCCCCGCTCGTGACACCGTCGAACTCGAAGCTGATGGCCGCACTGGTCGGCTCAGTCGTGCTCACGACGGGTGAACCAAGGATCGACACGGAGAGCTTGTCGGTCGGATTGGTGGCCGTCAAAACCGTTCCGGCAGCCATCGGGTTGAAGCGCACAGGGTTGGCGTCGGCAACGATGAAGTTGATCGAACCCTTGCCGGCGCCACTCGTGTACCAGAGATCACCGGTGCCAATTTCATAGAAGGTGGTCGTCGGATCAGTTGGTGCAGGCGTCGTGCGCAGGGCGCGGGGATGGCAAGAAGCAGAACCAAGGCCCGAGGTGCTTGCCCAGAGCAAGCCCGCCTCAGAGGTTGACATCACGGTCTCGGTGGACTTGCGCACATAGGCGCGCTGGCTCCAGACCCCGTCGCAGGTGCCGGGCCGATTGGCCGTGTTGGTGGTCAACGCCAGCTTGGGATAAGCCGTGGCGAAACTGGTCAGGCAGGCACTGGACGAGCCCGCATTCAGCGACACGAACTCATCATTCGCCGAGTCATAGCTGTTGTCGAAAAGGGTGTCTTTCACCACATCACCCAGGTCCTGGAAGGGCTCGCCCTGGGTGTAGACATTGTCGCCATTGAGGTCGATGAACGACTCCTCGCCAATGGCATAGGCCGTGATCGTCACACGCCCGTCCTCTGGCACGGGTTCCTGGCAGACAAAGCTCGATGTCGCTGACGCAATGCCGGTGGAGTCGAGAACGGTTTGCCGACTGGTCACCACCTGCCCGCCTTCTGCCCAGAAGGTCAGCGCGGTGCCCGCCGGAACGGGGTTGCCGCTGCGGTCGGCTGCGTACACGGTGTAGACGTTGGGAACGCCGTCACGCGTGTAGCAGTCAAGGTTCGCGGCAGTCTGGGAAAGCGAGAAAGCCAGCTGCGTCGGCAGGCCCACACCCACCGCCAGCACATTGGATACCGTACTGACACCGGAGTTGAGGGTCGCCGATACACGCACTGGCGTCGGAACGGTCCCGGAGTTGACGATGGCGCTGACCCGACCATTCGCGTCGGTGGTCTTCACCACGGAAGAAGACGATCCGTCGATGGCCAGACCGCCGGTGTAGGTGGTCAGCGCGAGCGTCACCGTCTGACCAGGCAAAGGACTACCTGCCGTGTCGTTCACCTGGAAGAGCACGGTGGACGATTCCGCGAGGCCGGAGCCGCGCAGATAGATGGTGGAGGGCGTGGCGCTGACAAAAGCCATGTTGTTCGCAGCCGGAACGGACAGGAACACCGTTCCCTGCTTGAGCGTGCTGCTGCCCGCCAGGGTGGCCGTCACCGTGTCTGAACCGAACAACGCACCGCAGCCACTGTCCGTGTAGACCACGGAGAACACACCCGTGGTGGTGGTCACATTGGTCGGAGAAATGGCCGCCTTGGAAGAATCAACGCACGATGAACTCAGGGCCACCGTGGCAGGTGAGGCTTCGCTGACGCCGGTCATCACCACATTCACGGTCGTCTGGCCATAGGCAGCGACAGGCGTACCGGCCGCATCACCATTGCCCGTCGTGGCAAGCAGAGACACAAATTCGGCATCGGTGGCCGTCAACTGGAAACCGGCGGTCGCGGTGCTGACCACGGTATCCAGCGTCACCGACGCAGAAACGGTGTCGGCACCGGATGCCGTGGTGCTGGCGGGGGTCAACGTGACAACGGCGTTGCCGCTGGCGTCCGTCAGCGCCGATGTGGCGCTCAGATTTCCCAGGCTGCCCGCCACCGCGAACTCGACCTTGGCGCCGGACACCGCAGCATTCGCATCGTCGAGCACTTTGGCCGTCACGGTCACTGGCGCCGCGGATGTCACCGTCGAACTGCTCAACACCAAGCTGATGGACAAGGTGGTGGTCTCACCGGTACCCGGATTGAACGGTGAGTCGCCCGCATCTGCGCCACCTCCACCGCAACCCACCAGGGCCAGCGCGGCGGCGGCCATCAGCCAGCCAGTCAACTTAGCAAACATTCGAGACTCCAAAAACAATACTGCACATCAGCACGTGCGATCAGCGAGCCGCCGACCGGTCGGACACGATCTTTGGTGTGATGAAAACGAGCAATTCGGTCCGGTTGCTGTAGCGCACCGTATCTTTGAACAGGTTGCCGAGGAATGGGATGTCACCCAGCAGCGGAACCTTGTTCACATCTTGCCGCTCGTCCTGCGTGAAGATGCCGCCGATGACCACCGTGCCACCGTTCTCGACCAGGACCTGCGTCTTGACGTGCTTGGTGTTGATCGCGGGGCCGGCAGTGGTGTTCTCACCGCGACTGTCCTTGTTCACCTCCAGCGCCAGGATCACATTTCCCTCGGGGGTGATCTGCGGGGTCACCTCCAGGCGCAGACTGGCCTTCTTGAACGTCACCGCGGTCGCGCCACTCGAACTGGCAATCTGGTAAGGGATCTCCACGCCTTGTTCCACTTCAGCCTTGGTCTGGTCGGTCGTGATCACTCGCGGGCTGGAAACGATCTTGCCCTTGCCTTCGGCTTCCAGCGCAGTCAGCTCCAGGTTCAGGAACCGATTGGCCGACGCGCTGAACAAGGACAGCGCAACGGACGCCGCGTCAGCGGTACTGATGTTGCCGCTGTTGGCTGGCAGGTTGACGAACTGGGTGTTCGAGTAGGCCGAATCACTGGTTTGCTGGAGCGTCTGATAGCCCACCGCGTTGTAGTTGCCGCCCACATTCACCTGCGTGTTGCCGACCGAATAGCCGGGAACGCCACCACGAAGGCCTCGCATGTCGGTCGAGCCGAGCTTGACGCCCAAGGCACGGCCAAACTTGTCATCCGCTTCCACGATCCGTGCCTCGATCAACACCTGCCGAACCGGCACGTCGATCTTGGCGATCATCATGGCCACTTCTTCCAGCTTGGAAGCGATGTCGGAGACAAACAACTGGTTGGTGCGCGATTCGAACAACAAGGAACCGCGAGCCGAAAGAATGCGCGAGGCATTGTTGCCGGAGCTGCCGCCCAGCTGCCCCAACAGGGACCGGGCAACCTCTTCCGCCTTGGTGTAGTTGAGCTGGAACGACTGGGTTCTGACCTGCTCGAGCTCGGTGAGCTTGCGCTTGGCTTCCAGATCAACCTGCTCCTTGGCCGCCAGTTCTTCTTTGGGTGCGATCCACAGCACATTGCCGGACTTGCGCATGCCCAGACCCTTGGCCTGCAAGATGATGTCAAGGGCGTGATCCCAAGGCACATCCTTCAAGCGCAAGGTGACGTTGCCGTTGACGGAGTCACTGGTCACCACATTGAAGTTGGTGAAGTCAGCGATCACCTGCAGCAGCGCGCGCACCTCGATGTTCTGGAAATTCAGCGAAAGCTTCTCACCCTGGAATCCGGGCCCCTGCACGACCTTGTTGGGATCCATGCGGACAGGACGCACCTCGAGCACGAACTGCGTGTCGGTCTGGTACGCGCTGTGCTCCCAGGCACCGCGGGGCTCCACGAGCAAACGCACCCGATCACCGCTCTGGACCGCCGAGATGGTCTGCACCGGCGAGCCGAAGTCAGACACATCCAGCTTGCGGCGCAGGTTGTCGGGCAAGGTCGAACGCAGGAACTCCACCACCAGGCTCTGGCCTTGCTGGCGCAGATCAACGCCCACCTGGGTGTTGGCCAAGCCAACCACAATGCGCCCGACGCCATCAGGACCACGACGGAAGTCGATGTCCCGGATCGCGAGTTGCTCGGCGTTCTGGCTCGTGGCGAAATGCACAGGCTGCGCAGCCGCCTCAGCAACCGGCGCGGACTCCAGTGCAATCAGCAAGGTCTTGCCCTTGATCTCGGTGCGATAGGCCGAAGCCTGTTTCAGGCTCAGCACCAGACGGGTCCGGTCACCCGCACTGGCCAGGTTCACGGTACGCACATTGCCCTGATTGACCTCGACGCTGGAGCTGGCCATGCCGTTCGTCACGCCGGGAAGATCAATCGCGATTCGCGGAGGAGACTGCACCGCAAACCCTTTGGGTGCAGCGGTCAGCGGCTCACTCAGCTCGATGCGAATCACCTCACCATTGGCCTGCTGCGAACCCGTGATGGACCGAATGGTGTTCTCGGCCCAAGCACCGCTCGAACCCATCAATCCGACCAGGGCCATCAGCACCGTCGCTTGCCAGCTGCGCATCTTGCTCTTCTCCAACCTGCTAATCATTGCCCCGTCTCCTGAAGCTGGAGAGAACTGGTGCGTTCGATCCACTCGCCCGATGAATCCTGAACGATCTCCCGAAGGTCGATCGACGTCTCTGTGATCTTGGTGATCTTGCCGAAGTTCTGGCCGAGGTACTCACCCACACGCACATAGTGCAGCAAGCCTTCAACACGGATCAGCCCGTGCGGCTGGGACTGCTTGACCACGCTGCCAACCATCTTCATGGCATCCACGGGATAAGCCTCCAGAGGCTGCTTGCGCCGGGCCATTTCGGCACTCAGCACCGTGTTCGATCCTCGCTGATCAAGCCGGGTACCAGACACCATCTTCCCCGATGCAAAAGGCTCAGCACCGACGGCTCCCGCATAGGGCTCGGGCTCGAACTTGCGCGGCGGGGAGATCGGCTCTACATTCGGCTTCACCGTCTTGGCTTGTTCGTCCATCCAGGTCTGGATCTCCGCGATGTCACTGCCGCAACCCGCGAGAAGCGCCAGAACCAGACCGGACAGCCCCATCAACTTTCGGTTCATGGCTTGACCTTCTTCTTGCCGCCACCTGCGCGCGCGGCAGCGGCACGCCGCACTTCAGCCACTTCAGCGGGATCAAGGTAGCGATAGGTGCGTGCCGTGGCTTCCATGGCCAGATTGCCCGACGCGTCGCGAGCCGGCGGGGCCACGATCATGTTGTGCAGCGTCACGATCCGCGACAGATTCGCCACATCACCCGCGAAGGCCCCGATGTCGTGAAAGCGACCCGAAACCCGGATGGAAATCGGCAGCTCTGCGTAATAGTCCTTGACCACCACCTGACCCGGCCGGAACAGCTCGAACTGCAGTCCGCGGCCAATGCCCGCCTGGTTGATGTCCGACAGGAGCGCGTCCATTTCGGCTTTGCCCGGCAGTTGCTTTTCAAGCTGAGTCACGTACTCCTGGACTTGCTCTTTCTGCTTGCGCAACTCGCCCAGGTTGACCGCCTGGGCCAGCTTCTTCTGGTAGTCGGCCTTGAGCACGGGCTCTTTGTCCTGAGCTTTCTTGAGCAGTGCAGTTTCGTCGCTGAGCACCACCATCCAGCCCACGCCGATGGCGGCGGCAGTCGCCAAAGCCCAGACCAGAATCTTCGGCAAAACCGGCCATTGCCCGGGCTCTTTGGGGTCCAGGCCCTGAAACTGCGCTGCGCCACCGCGAAGCGCGGCAGCGAGGTCGATTTGTTTGAGTGTGTTGGAGGTGGCCATGACGGTACTCAGGATCCTGCAGGCGCGCGTTTGGCCGCCTTGCCTTTGCCCGCAGCGGCACTGGCTGCCTCAGCTGCAGCGGCAGGACGCTTGATCGACACACGCAATGAGAAATCGAGCAGCTTGCGCTGATCACGCCCTGGTGCGGCCTTCGCCGCCTTGATCTCGATGAGCTCCGGCTTCTCGAGCCACGGTGACTCATTGGCGGTGTTGCGCAGCATTTCCGAGACTCGCTCATTGCTCTGCGCCACACCCGCCAGGACCACGAGATTTCCGGTTTGACGCAGCGACGTGATGTAGACGCCCTCTGGCGTCTGCTTGACGAGTTCATTCAAAAGGTAGACCGGAACATTCCGATCGCCTTGCAGATTCTCGACCGCCGTCTGGCGCGCCTTGAGCGCCTCGATCTCGGCCTTCAGGTCGGCGATGTCCTTGATCTTTGCATCGAGCTTCTTGATCTCGGCACTCAGGTAGTCGTTGCGCGAGCTCTGAGCCTGGGTCAGCGCCTGCAGTACAGCAAACCAGATCAATACGATGCCGACGCCGATCAGCGCTGCGAGACCGAGCGCAGCAAAAAATGAACGCTTGCGTTCAAGACGCCGCGCCTCGCGGTGCGGTAACAGGTTGATCAAGATCACTGCACGAATCTCCGCATGGCAAGCCCACAGGCCGTCAGGTAAGCCGGCGCCTCGCGCTTGAGCTTGGACTCCCTGACCGTGGCACCCAGCTTCATGTCATCGAAAGGGTTGACCACGCGTGACGCAAAACCGGTCACGTCCTTGACGCGCTCACGCAGGCCAGGCATCGAAGCCGTACCGCCAGCCAGCATCACGTAATGGACCTTGTGATGAGGCGTGCTGGTAAAGAAGTACTGCAGCGCACGGCCGATCTCCTGGGCCAGGCTGTCCACGAATGGCGTCAGCAGCGTCGGCACGTAATCTTCGGGCAGGTCGCCACTGAGCTTCTTCTGCTCTGCCTCCTCGTACGAGAAGCCGTATTGCCGCGAGATCAACTGCGTCAACTGCGAGCCACCGAACGACTGGTCACGGTCGTAGAGCAGCTCATCTTCGCGCAGGACCTTCAAGCTCGTGGTGTCCGCGCCAATCTCGAACAAAGCCACCAGCGCGTCCTTGCCGCGATCTGGCAGCGAGGCCACGATGCGGCTCATGGCCAAGCGGGAGGCATGCGACTCGATGTCGAGCACCACGGGCGTCAAGCCGGCCGCCTCCGCCAGACCCTGGCGATCCTGCACACGGTCTTTGCGCGACGCGGCAATCAGCACATCCACATCGCCCGCCGAATTCGCATTCGGCCCGATGACGCAGAAGTCCAGACTCACCTCGTCCAGCGAGAACGGGATGTACTGATGGGCTTCCGTCTCGACCTGCAGCTCCATCTCATCCTCGCGGAGTCCGGCCGGCAGAACGATGCGCTTGGTGATCACGGCCGAAGCCGGCATGGCCATGACGACCTGCCGGGTCTTGGTGCCGCTGCGCGCAACGACACGACGGACCGCATCGGCGACCTCGTCGAATTTCTCGACTTGGCCGTCAATGATCCAACCCTTTTCAAAGGGCTCGCTCGCGAGCCGCTCCAGCGTCAATTCGCCTGAAGCATTCTGGCCGAGCTCAACCAGCTTGACACTGGATGAACTGATGTCGAGCCCCATCATCTGGGGATGTTTCTGGCCCAGGAGGCGATCGAGAAAACCCACGGAAGGTGACTCCAGCAGCGAATGGTTGCGCCGCAAAGTTAACAAAGCACTTCAATGCTATCAGCAAGCTTGTTGAGCGACCAAGGAATTCTCAGGCGTAAACCCCCGTGTTCGTTGCCCGAGGCCGACGTGAACGGTAAGCAAAAGCAACGTTCGCGCCCGGCGCGCCATTCAGCTGGACTGTTGCGGGTGCAAGCCGGGCACGTGCCGGGGCTCCAGCGCGTGACGATTCCTATAATCAAGCCGCTCCCTTCAGGAACCCCATGAGTGACTCTGCAGATTCCGTGACGACCCCGGCACAAAAACCTACAACTCCAAAAGGTGGGATCGGACAGTGGCTGGGCAAAGTTGTCGCGTGGCTGGTCGGCTCAGCACTGGCTGTCATCCTGGGCGCGCTGATTTGCGCAGGTGTGGCGTTGGCAGTGGCGTATCCGAACCTGCCTGAGCTGGACGCGATCACGGACTACCGCCCCAAATTGCCGCTGAGAATCGTTTCGGCCGAAGGCGTGCTGCTCGGTGAGTTCGGCGACGAACGTCGGCAGTTCACCCCGATTGCCGAGATCCCCCAGGTGATGAAGGACGCGGTTCTGGCGATCGAAGACTCGCGCTTCTACCAGCACAGCGGCGTCGACTATCTGGGCGTGCTGCGCGCAGGGCTCGCCCAGCTGGGCTCGGCCGGCAGTCAAGGCGCCTCCACCATCACCATGCAGGTGGCGCGCAACTTCTATCTCTCCACCGAGAAGACCCTCACACGCAAGCTGTACGAGGTGTTGCTGGCCACCAAGATCGAAGCGCAGCTCAGCAAGGACCAGATTCTCGAGATCTACATGAACCAGATCTACCTGGGGCAGCGGGCGCACGGATTCGCCGCCGCCAGCGAGATCTATTTCGGCAAGCCGCTCAAGGAGCTGACCGTGGCTGAAGCGGCCATGCTGGCGGGCCTGCCCAAAGCGCCATCGGCCTACAACCCGATTGCCAACCCACGGCGCGCCACCATTCGCCAGCGCTACATCGTCGAGCGCATGCTCGAGAAC
>CALRVU010000034.1:0-12638 GCA_943371685.1 Bordetella parapertussis
TGGCTGAGACCGCACACACTGACATCGAAGCAGCCCCGACGCCAAAGATCACAGCCTTTGCCAAGTATTCATTGCGTGGCAAAGCCGAGGCACTGGATCGGATGCAGGGCTCTGCAAGGCCTTTACTCGGCTCAATCGCGCTGATGGGTCAGCTGACGGTCATCTACGCAGCGCCCAACACAGGGAAGACCTTGCTGGTGTTGAGCTTGCTGTGTGATTCGATTGACCAAAAGAGGGTCGATCCAAACAAAGTCTTTTACTTGAACATGGACGATGACGCTCAGGGCTTGACTCACAAAGCGCATCTGGCCGAGACACATGGTTTCCACATGCTCGCTGAGGGGCATCAGGGGTTCGAGGCTGGGAAGTTCCACGCAGAGCTGAAGCAGATAACTGAAAGTGGCGACGCCGCCGATTGCGTCCTGATTCTCGACACCCTGAAGAAGTTCGCGGACCTCATGGACAAGCGTCGATGTGCTGGGTTCGGTACGCTGCTTCGCCAGTTCGGCATGCAGGGCGGAACGGTCATTGCGCTGGCACACACCAACAAGAATGCGGGCGCAGACGGGAAGCACAACTTCGCCGGAACTTCAGACATCATGGAAGACTTTGACTGCGCTTACATGCTGGAGGTCTTGGCCCCTCAATCTCAGGGCGATAGGCGCGTCGTCGAGTTCCAAAATAGGAAGCGCCGTGGCTTCGTGACTCAATCAGCTGCATACAGCTACTGCCACGGGGCTGATATGACCTACCTAAATAGGTTGCAGTCGGTAGAAGAGGTGGATCCAGACGATCTTCCCCCATTGAAAGCCGCTGATGACGCCCCAGTGACGGGCGCCATTGCCGATTGCATTCGCGAGGGCATCAACACCAAGATGGCTCTTGCCGTGGCGGTGTGCCAGCGCACGAAGGTTAGTCGTCGAGTAGCCTTAAGCGTGCTCGAAAAATACACGCTGCAGGGTGAACAGACTGGCCACTTCCTCTGGCAGTTCGATGTTCGCGAACACGGCAAGAAGGTGTACGCACTGCTGGCCGCGGACGTCGACAGCTGACCAGCCCAGATCGCCAGGTTTCCAGCCTCAACTGATCTCGCCAAGATTTCAGTTTTCCAGCTTTCCAGCCCTCCGTGAGGCGTCCATAGGGGTCTCCTCTTCCGGAGACTCATCAACTTTGTTCTTGGTGTGCTAAAGAGCATGCCAGGGCGGAGCTCATTCATTTTTATAAAGAGATATTTCTATGCCAACTCTCTCATTGACCCAAAGTTTCGTGAACACCGGCCTCATCTGCCCACCCGACAAGGGGCGAATTGAGTATTGTGACGAGCAGTTTCCGGGGCTATACATCGAAGTTCGCTCCACTAGCGCAGGCAAGGGCACCTACTACCTCCGCTACAAGGACGCCACTAAAAAGACTTGTCATCAGAAGATCGGCCGCACTGATCAGATCTCGCTGGCCGAAGCACGAGCGAAAGCCAAAACACAAAAGGCCGAGATTCAATTGGGCGCAGATCCCCGTGGAGAAGCAAAGGTGCAGAAGATGGTCCCCACGATGTCCGAGTTCTTCAGAGACAGCTACTTGCCCTATGCGAAGCAGCAAAAGAGATCCTGGGGCAAAGACGAGACCCTGTTTCGACTTCGGATTGCACCAACCTTTGGTCATTTTCGGCTCAATGAAATCAAGCGACAGGTGGTGCAAAGCTTCCTTGGCTCGATCGTTGACACGGAAAAACTGTCCAAGGCCACGGCAGATCATCACGTGAAGTTGATGCGACAGATGCTGAACCGGGCGGTGGAATGGGAGGTCATTCCAACCAATCCGATCGCTCGAATCAAGCTATTCAATCCAGACAACAGGAAGGAGAACTATTTGGAAGGGGATCAATTGACCATGCTTTTGGATGTCCTCAAGACCGACAGTAATCGAGGGGTCTGCAATGTCGCGTTGTTCTTATTGTGCACCGGGGCTCGACTCAATGAAGCGCTCTCGGCAACGTGGGAGCACATCTCGCGGGAGACTCGGGTCTGGCGCATTCCCGCTTCGAACAGCAAGTCAAAGCAGATCCGATCGGTGCCACTAAATGACTCAGCAATCGACTTACTTGATCAACTCGAAACCGAGGAACTTGGGGGACGTCTGTTCGTCAGTGAAAAGACTGGGGAGCCGCTCCGAAACATCCACAAGGTGTGGGGGAGAATCCGCAATGAAGCTGGCTTGCCAGAGTTGCGACTGCACGATCTTCGCCATCAGTACGCGAGCTTCCTAGTGAACAGCGGGCGTACTTTGTATGAAGTTCAGCAGATTCTCGGTCATTCAGACCATTCTGTGACCGAGCGTTATGCCCACCTCAGTAAGAAGACTCTGATGGATGCAGCGAACAGCGCCTCCGTGATGATCAAGTCGGCAGCGGCACAAGGCGCAAGGTAACGCAAACGGAAAGTACGAGGGGGCTGGGCTCTGGCCCGGCTACCCCCCCCGGCACGGGCCCGCGCGGGTGCCAGGTTGTGCCATAGCCACACGCGGCAGACCACTGTATGGCCGCCCCACTGGGGTGGGCGCCGGTTGCCCCAGCGGGGCCTAATTGGCAGCAATCAACTGGGACAGCCATCCAACCAGTACAGAACTTTTCGTTCAATGCACCTACGTTCTGGCCCCCTGCTCAGTAAATCCGTGCCTAAAATCCGCTTAGCCTGCTCAAGAGTGGCCTAGTTCACGAACCAAAAACAGGGATAGAAAATGATTTCCGCAGCAATGGTTGCAAAATTGAGCGTGAAATTGCTCAACTATGCATATATATTTCTCACAGCGCTCATGACGATCGCCGTTGTCGGTACCGGATTTGAGAATCTGGACCGTATTGGTTATATTGGAGTGTCAATCGTCGGAATATTGTTACTGCTGCTTGGGCTCTATTTTTTCTATGTTGGCTTTGTGAGGCTATTTAAGGGTCGGATGGATCCGAAGCGTCCATTTGTTACGTCAGCGATAATTTTGATATCGGGGTGCTTTTTGGATGGTTGGCTTGGTGGGGCTCCAGCATTCTCATTCGTATTTGGAATACTGTCATTGTTTGGTTGGGGTTTGTCTCGATTGAAGACTAAATATCTGGATTCTGAGGTTCTCGCAGGCGATGGGTCATCGAATGAGAGAGGGATCGTTGAAAAGGTAGGAGCTTTCGAGGAACTGCTTGGAGAAGATGCCGCGACCAAACCAAGAGCAGAGACCGATGGCGCTGTGAATATGCGTTTGGAGAAACTGGAGCAGCCTGCAGGCGCCGTTGTCGCTGGGCCTCAGTTTCCTGATATGGGTGCAGCGGTAAGCTCTTGGATTACTGCAGGGATAAGCACTCGGCAGTTAGTTGACGTCTGGTCCTCCCAAAGGGAGAAATCAATGGAAAGTCCCATAGCAAAGGAAGAATTAACAGAAAAGCCTATTGAAACCTACAGTGTCATCTATTTGGGAGGGTGGAAGGAGCATCCGAAAGGGAAGGCTGGAGGTATTATTTTTCAGGTCTTTCAGGATCGTTTTGAGTTGGTAAGTACATTCAGCACTCGGCGGTGGTTTTCTAGTGAGACTATTCGATTTGATCGAGTCGAAGGAGTGCAGATTGAGCAGCGCCTAGTTTCCACCTTTGAGGCAATATTGGGTGGTCTGGATTCCAGGCAGCTCAATCAGGCAAACAATATTCACATTACATATACGAGGGGTGATGGGTCAAGCATTGTTCTACGGCTTGAAATGATCTCTGGTGGGACGGTAATGGGGCAGGCTTCCAAATGTCGGGAGCTCATGGATCGTTTGAAATCCTATGGCTTGTTGGAGGGGCAGAAGAAGCCGCAGGTTGGTGCCTTGCCGGCTGTGGGTGGAGACGATATTCCCTATCAAATCGAACGTCTTGCTGGTCTACTTGAAAAAGGCTTTCTGACCCAAGCGGAGTTCGATAGGAAGAAGAGTGAGTTGCTGGCGAGGATGTAAGTGATGCGTGGCATGTGCGATCGTCAACGATGATGAAGGCATGGTGTACGCCCCGTCGTCAGCCCGCAAAGGCGACGAACACACGACTCTGATCATCCCGAACGCCCGGCTCAGCAACCCTGACGAAGGGCCTGGTTCGGAGTTTGTTCAGTGCTCGGGACACGCAACCCGTTGATTTTGTTCAAGAAAATGGTGCGACGGAGTTGTACGCTTGCATCCCAGTTCGGCAATGGTTCGGTTTTGAGGCAGCCGGGGGAAGGGGCGCAAGAAAAGCCTGTAAAATCATGAGGTTGGGAGCACAGAACGCCAAACTCTGCTGTTCTCATAATCCTTTGGTCGTAGGTTCAAGTCCTACACGGCCTACCAAATTCATCTCGTCGGACTTCGCTTGACCTGTTCGGGGCCTTCAAGCAGCCCCCGAATGCAAGCGGTCCCGCCGCGCCAGATCCGGAAACAGCCGGAACCACAGACCCACCACCACCAGCGTGCCCACGCCGCCCAGCAGCACTGAGCCGACGGGGCCGAGCAGGGCGGCGGTGGCGCCAGACTCGAACTCGCCGAGCTGGTTGCTGGCGCCGATGAAGACCGAGGTGACGGCGCCGACGCGGCCGCGCATGTCGTCCGGGGTTTCCAGCTGCACCAGCGATTGGCGGATCACCACGCTGACCGTGTCGGCCGCACCGCTGATGGCCGATCCTGGTTCAATTCCCTCATTACGCGGCGATTTAGTAGCAGCTAATGGCAATCGTATCCACTGACGCCAAGTTCGAATACCTGTACTGAGTCTGCCCGCCCATTTGGAAATACATCGTCGACAATTAATCGGACGCTGCTCGTTTCGGTCGGTGCGAGCTTTACTTTTTGAATTCCGCTTACCTGCTCAAATTTGACTAATTGGCTCGTGTGATTCGCGAAGGCGATAGTGGCTGATCTAATTTGTGAGTTTGTATGCTTTCCAAAATTTGAATGATAGGTCACCTCGGTAATGGTGCAAGTCTTGTCTAGTAGAAGTTCAATCCAAGCGCCGACTGTTTCGCCCTGTTTTGTCACCCAGGTATTGGCTGGTGAGCCTGCATGCCCAATCTCTCCGTCAATAGCCCTTCTGGCCCCAAGTTTCCGGGCGCGCTCTGAGGAGGCAATTGCATCATAAACTCGAATCGGTGTGCCAAGTCTGTCTTGAAGGGTTGGGCCAGGTTTTGCGAAAATGGTTGCTGCGGCGGTTTCTACCGCGCTTTCAATCTGTTTGAGTGTGGAGGAATTTTGGATATTGGAGGCGACGGCTTTTGATAATTCTTGCAGGTCAATTGCCAACTTGTCTTGGTTGCTCTCAAGGCGCATTAGTCGCTCTCCGAGCTTTGTCAATTGCAAGTTAACTGAATGAGCAAGTTTTGCCACCTGATCGCTTGATAGCTTGAGGGAATTTAGTTGGTCGGCCAGCTTCTCTAGCTCCTTTCGTGTTACCCCATTTGTAGTGCATGGTGCGATAGTAATGTTTCCGGTCTTAGCTCCCTGACTTACAACCACAAGAGGGCTGCAGGTGCCAGTGGTGACGTTTATGGATGCAACGACTGTTGTCGAGGTGATAGCCAGAGCGGATAGTAAAAATGAGATGATTGGTTTCATTTTTTATTCACTTGCTTTGCTCAATGATCACCACGTCGCCGGTCTTCTCCTTCGTTACAACAATGGTTCCTCCGAAGCTTATATTGGTATCCCCCGTTGGGCTACTTGGTGGTGTGCTTTGAAGAAAGCGCGGTATCCAAATCCATAAGCCTGCTGCAGCGCATAAAATTAATACTAGTGTTAGAATCTTTGCTGGCTTTTCTTTGAATGCGCGCCGTAGATCAAGATCTTCGCGAATAATTCGATTGACGAGGGATTCGTTTGTAGAAGACTCGCTCACTTCTGGCTCCTTGTTTCGCTCGACAACAATGAATCTTGAGCATAGTGGCCTACCCGGCCGAAAGATTGTTGGGAGAACTTCAGTCTCATCCAAATTGATGATCCTGAAGTTTCGTTCCCAATCGTGCACTACGCCCTTCGCACCCGAACAGCTGCCGCCCTGATGATGGCAACGGTGTCCCTGGGCGTTCCCGCGTTTGTCCTGGGTCCAGTGGATGACGAACTCACCACGGGACTTCTCGGTCATGTGAAACCCATCGGGATGGGCTTGTCGCCATGCCTGGAATGCGTCGTGCATGGCAGCGTCGTTGCCATGAAAGATCGTGACCATCGTTCGACGCTATCACTTTCGGGTCGCTGGCCGCCACCAAGCTCTCGTAGACTGCATGCGGCCGCATCGCGCGGCTCTGACTGGCAACTGGCTTTGGGCTAGCCCGGGATTTGACCTGCGCGACGGACTCAAGGGAGCGATCAGGGATGACACCAGAAGCAAAAGCACGCGAGGTGATCGACGAACGACTGGCCGCCGCCGGCTGGTCGGTTCAGGACATGAAGGCACTCAACCTGGGCGCCGCCCTGGGCGTGGCCGTGCGCGAGTACCCCACCGATTCCGGCCCGGCCGACTACGTGCTGTTCGTCAATCGCCATCCGATGGGTGTGATCGAGGCCAAGAAGGACACTGCGGGTGAGAACCTCACCGCCACCGAACGCCAGACCGAGCGCTACGCCACCGCCAACCTGAAGTGGCGCAAGGACAGTGCGCCCTTGCGCTTTCTGTTCGAGGCCACGGGCCAGATCATCCGTTTCACCGACAACGCCGACCCGGCACCGCGATCGCGCGAGCTCTTCCACTTCTTCAAGCCCGAGACCTTGGCGGCTTGGGGGGCCCAGCCTGAGTCACTGCGCCGCCGCCTGGCCGAGCAGATGCCCGCGCTGCCGGCGCAGAACCTGCGCGAATGCCAGGTCAGCGCCGTCACTGGTTTGGAGAAGTCGCTGGCCCTGAACAAGCCGCGTGCCCTGGTGCACATGGCCACGGGCGCGGGCAAGACCTTCACTGCCATCACCTCGATCTACCGCCTGCTCAAGTTCGGTGGCGCCAAGCGCATCCTGTTCCTGGTCGACACCCGCAACCTGGGCAAGCAGGCGCATCAAGAGTTCATGGCCTACACGCCGCCGGACGACGGCCGCAAGTTCACCGAGCTCTACAACGTGCAGCGCCTGGCATCGCCCAGCATCGATCCCCATTCGCAGGTCTGCATCAGCACCATCCAGCGCATGTACTCGATCCTGAGCGGCGAGCCCATCGACGAATCGGCCGAGGACATGTCGCTCAACGAGCTGCAGCAGACCAAGTCCCAGGAAAAGTTCGTGCGCTACAGCCCGGCGGTGCCGATCGAGACCTTTGACTTCATCGTCATCGACGAATGCCACCGCAGCATCTACAACCTGTGGAAGCAGGTGCTGGACTACTTTGATGCCAGCCTGATCGGCCTGACGGCCACGCCCGACCAGCGCACCTTCGGCTTCTTCAACGAGAACATCGTGGCCGAATACACCTACGAGCAGTCGGTGGCCGATGGCGTGAACGTGGGCTATGACGTGTACGAGATCCAGACCGAGATCACCCAGAAGGGCGCCGAGGTCAAGGCCAAGGAATGGGTGGACCACCGCGACCGGCAGACCCGCAAAAAGCGCTGGGCCGAGGCCGAAGAAGACACCACCTACCTTGGCAAGGAGCTGGACCGCTCGGTCGTCAACCCCAGCCAGATCCGACAGGTGATCCAGGCCATGAAGACGGCCGTGGAGACGCAGATCTTCCCGACCCGCAAAGAGACGCCTAAGACCTTGATCTTTGCCAAGACCGACAGCCACGCCGACGACATCATCAACATCGTGCGCGAGGTCTATGGCCAGGGCAATGCCTTCTGCCGCAAGGTGACCTACAGCGAGAAGGACGCCGAGGGCGTGCTGTCCAGCTTCCGCAACGACTACCACCCGCGCATGGCCGTGACGGTGGACATGATCGCCACCGGCACCGATGTGAAGCCGCTGGAAGTGCTGCTGTTCATGCGCGACGTGCGCAGCAAGGGCTATTACGAGCAGATGAAGGGCCGCGGCGTGCGCAGCCTGGATGGCGAGCGCCTGAAGGCCGTCAGCAACAGCGCCGACGGCGCCAAGACCCGCTTCATCCTGATTGACGCCGTGGGCGTGGAAAAGTCCCTCAAGACCGAAAGCCGTCCGCTGGAGAAAAAGCCCGGCGTGCCCTTGAAGGACCTGCTGCAAGGCGTGGCGATGGGCAGCCGGGATGAAGACACCGTGCTCAGCCTGGCCAACCGCCTGGTGCGGCTGGCCAAGCAGCTGGACGACAAGGCCCTGGCCCGCATCGAGAAGGTGTCAGGCGGCACCAGCGTGGCCGAGCTGGGCAAGGGCCTGATCGCGGCGCTCAATACCGACGCCATCGTGGCCGCCGCGCTGGCCACCGCTCAGGCCCAAGGCATCACCCGCAGCGAAGACACCCTGCTGCCGCAAGAGCTGGACGCCGCCCGTGCCGCACGCGTGGCCGCCGCCTGCGCGCCATTTGACCAGCCCGCGCTGCGCGATGAGATCGAAGCCGCCCGCCGCGCCCGCGAGCAGATCATCGACCACCTCAACCTCGATCAGGTCACCTTCTCGGGCTACTCGGAGCAGGCGGAAGGCCAGGCCAAAGCGTTGATTCAAGGCTTTGCCGATTACATCGCCGCCCACAAGGACGAGATCGCCGCCCTGAGCTTTTTCTACCAGCAGCCCTACCAGCGCCGCGCACTCACGTTCGACATGATCGAGGCCCTGCATGAGCAACTGGCCAAACCGCCGCTGATGCTGACCACCGAGCGCCTGTGGAGCGCCTATGCCCGGGTGCAGGCCACGCAGGTCAAGGGCACGGACCGCAAGCGGCAACTGACGGACCTGGTGAGCCTGGTGCGCTTTGCCCTGGGGCTGGACGGCGAGGGCGCCGAGCTGCGGCCCTTTGCCGACGAGGTGGACCGGCGCTTTCAGGCCTGGATCTTCAGGCACAACGCCCAGCGCGGCACGGCCTTCACGGCCGAACAGACGGAATGGCTGCGGCTGATGAAGGACCACATCGCCAACAGCTGCAGCATCAGCTGCGATGATTTTGATTACGCCGAGTTGGCCGACAAGGGCGGGCTGCAAAGGGCCTGGGGCTTGTTTGGTGCCGAGCTGGATGGACTGATGGATGAGATGAATGGGGAGTTGGTGGCGTGAGTGACTCTGTGGATCTTCCGCCTGGCTGGTGCCGCTCAAATTTGGAGGAAGTGGCGCGTTCAGCAGGTGGCGGCACGCCTGCGAAATCTGATCCGTCGTTTTGGACCGATGGTTCCATTCCATGGGTTTCGCCAAAGGACATGAAGGTCTTCAACGTGACTTCCAGCGAAGACACGTTGGCCGAAAAGGCATTGGATCGCTTGACGCTGATCCCAGCCGAGAGTGTCTTGGTCGTTGTTAGGTCTGGCATCCTGTCTCGAACGCTACCTGTTGCGCTAAACAAGCTGCCCGTGACGATCAATCAGGACATGCGAGCGTTTGTGCCAGCGGATGGCATTTCAGCCAAATTCCTCGCCTTGCAGTTGATGGCCAGAGAACGTGAGGTTCTATCCAACTGCTCGAAAGATGGCACCACAGTTGCAAGCATTGAAGGGCCGGCTTTGGCTCGGTTTCCTTTTGCCATTGCGCCTGCTTTACAGCAAACCCGCATCGTCGCGAAGCTCGAGGAGCTGCTCTCCGACCTCGACGCCGGCGTGGCCGAACTCAAGGCGGCGCAGAAGAAGCTGGCGCAATACCGTCAGTCGCTGCTGAAGGCCGCCGTGGAGGGTGCACTCACCGCCGAATGGCGTGCCAAGCACCCGCCCACCGAGACGGGAGCGCAACTGCTGGAGGGCATCCTGCGCGAGCGCCGCGCCCGCTGGGAGGCCAAGCAACTCGCCAAGTTCAAGGATCAAGGCAAAGCCCCGCCCAAAGGCTGGCAGGACAAATACCCCGAGCCGGTGCAGCCGGACACGACCGATTTGCCGGCGTTGCCTCAGGGGTGGGTGTGGGCGAGCATCGAACAGCTGGGTGATGTGACTACCGGCTTCACGCCTTCTACTGCAGACCCGGATAACTTTGGTGGACCAATCCCATTCATCAAGCCCTCAGACCTTGATGTCGGCTACTCAGTTACGTCGAGTCGTGACACGCTATCGATGCGGGGCGCATCAATTGGGCGCGTGCTTCCGGAGAATTCGGTGCTTGTTACATGCATTGGCGCAACGATTGGTAAAACAGGGCTCGCACGTATCGCATGTGCAACCAATCAACAAATCAACGCCATCACAGCTGCCGAAGGCGGGGTGATACCTGAGTTTCTCTACTGGGCCTTAGTGAGTGGATTCGGGCAAAAGCAAATTATCGGCAATGCCTCGGCGACCACGCTGCCGATCCTGAACAAGACAAAATTTGAGAAGCTGGCTTTGCCAATTCCGCCGGTGAGCGAGCAGCAAGCAGTTATTTCTCTGTTGGAGTCCGAGTCAACCCGACTTGTGGAAATGGAGACGGCTTCTCAGCGAGGTCTGAGGCAATCCACCGCCCAACGCCAGAACATCCTCCGCGCAGCCTTCTCCGGCCAACTCGTGCCCCAAGACCCGAACGACGAGCCGGCCAGTGAGCTGCTGGCGCGCATCCGCGCCGAGCGGGCCGCGCGCGACGCCGTGAAGAACCCGCGTGGCCGCAAGCCCAGGGAGGCCGCGTGAGCAAGCTCAAGACGACGGACGCAGGCGCCGTGGCATCTGCCCCGTCGGTGCCAGCACCCCAGTTGCTGGCCGAACTGCGCCAGTTGATCGAGCAGTCCCGCCAGGCGGCCGCGGTGGCGGTGAATGCAAGCCTCACCTTGATGTACTGGCACATCGGTGGCCGCATCCAGCGCGAGGTGCTGGACGGGCAGCGTGCCAGCTATGGCGCCGAGATTGTCGCGACACTGTCGCGACAATTGGTGGCCGACTACGGGCGCGGGTTTGAGGAAAAGAACCTGCGCCGCATGGTGCAGTTCGCGACGCTGTTTCCGGCTGAGGAGATTGTCGTGACGCTGTCACGACAATTGAGCTGGTCGCATTTCCTGGTCTTGCTGCCCTTGAAAGATCCGCTGGCGAGGGACTTCTATGCCCAGATGTGCAGCCTGGAGCGCTGGAGCGTGCGCACCCTGCGTGAGCGGGTGGACTCGATGCTGTTCGAGCGCACGGCCTTGTCCAAGAAACCAGAAGAACTGATCAAGCTGGAGCTGGACGCCTTGCGCGCCGAGGGCGATGTGACGCCGCCCTTGGTGCTCAAGGATCCCTATGTGCTGGACTTCTTGGCGCTGGATGACCGCTACCTTGAGAAGGGCCTGGAAGACGCCATCCTGCGGGAGCTGGAGCAGTTTCTGCTGGAGCTGGGTGCGGGCTTCAGCTTTGTGGCGCGACAGCGGCGCATCCAGCTTGACGGTGACGATTTCTACATCGACCTGCTGTTCTACAACCGCAAGCTGCGCCGCCTGGTGGCCGTCGAGCTGAAGCTGGGCGACTTCAAGGCCGAGTACAAGGGCCAGATGGAGCTGTACCTGCGCTGGCTGGCCAGAAACGACCAGGAGCCGGGCGACCTGCCACCCCTGGGCATCATCTTGTGCACGGGCAAGAAGTCAGAGCAGATCGAACTGCTGGAACTGGACAAGTCCGGCATCCACGTGGCCGAGTACCTGACCGTGCTGCCACCGCGCGAGGTCTTCGAGCAAAAGATCCATCAGGCCCTGGTGCTGGCCCAGCAGCGCATTGCCAACAACAAAACCGATACCGAATGAACGCCTCCTCCCTGGTCCAGAAAGTCTGGAACTTTTGCCACACCCTGCGCGACGACGGTGTGGGCTATGGCGACTACCTGGAGCAGCTGACCTATCTGCTGTTCCTGAAGCTGGCGCACGAGTACGCGCAAGCGCCCTACCACCGCGACACCCACATCCCCAAGGGCCATGACTGGGCCAGCCTGACGCCCAAGGTCGGCGAGCCGCTGGAGGCGCATTACCTGGCCACCCTGCACAAGCTGGGGCAGGAGCCCGGCATGCTGGGCGCGATCTTCTTCAAGGCGCAGAACAAGATCCAGGACCCGGCCAAGCTGAGCCGGCTGGTGCAGCTGATCGACGCCGAGAACTGGATCAGCCTGGGTGCCGACACCAAGGGCGACCTGTACGAAGGCCTGCTGCAGAAGAACGCCGAAGACACCAAGAGCGGCGCGGGCCAGTACTTCACACCGCGCGTGCTGATTGACGCCATGGTGGCCTGCATCCGACCCGAGCCGATGAAGACGATTGCGGACCCGGCCTGCGGCACGGGCGGCTTCTTCCTGGGTGCCTACAACTGGCTGACCCGGCCCGGCGCCAAGCTGGACAAGCGCCAGAAAGAGTTCCTGCGCGACCAGACCTTCTATGGCAACGAGATCGTGCCGGGCACCCGCCGCATGTGCCTGATGAACCTGTTCTTGCACAACGTGGGTGAGCTCGACGGCGAGCCCCTGGTGGAGCGGGCGGATGCGTTGATCAGCGAGCCCAAGCTGAAGGTCGATTACGTGCTGGCCAATCCGCCCTTCGGCAAGAAGAGCAGCATGACCATCACCAACGAAGAGGGTGAGGAAGACAAGGAGGCGCTGACCTACGAACGGCAGGACTTCTGGGAGACCACGTCGAACAAGCAGCTCAACTTCCT
>CALRVU010000035.1:0-12591 GCA_943371685.1 Bordetella parapertussis
CGCACCCGGCTGCAGAGCTTCGGGGACGACAGCGCCAGCATCAAGGCCTTCGGTCTGGATGTGGTGACAGCCCTGTGCGAGCGCCTGCGCGCCGGCGGCGCCCCGGGCCTGCACTTCTACACCATGAACCAGAGCACGGCCGTGCTCGACATCTGCCAGCGCCTGAACGGTCACTGAGCGGCTCGAACAGCGTCTGCGGGGCACTGTGGCAAGAACGCCGCAGTGCCCCGCGTCGCTTCTGATCTACATCAAGCCGACCCTAGGGTGAACCCTGATTCGCGCCCCGGCTTGCGCCTGCGCAGCTTGACCGGAGCCCCTTCCGGTTGCAATGCATTCAGACCCCTGCAAAGGGGCATGTATCGCAACCAAGAAGATGGAGTTCACCATGCGCAAGCAACTGATCGCTCTGGCCACCGTGGCCGCCGCCCTCGCCCCCCAATTTGCAGCCGCCCAGGACACCGGCAACTGGCTGGTCCGCGCCCGTGCGCTGAACCTGCAGTCCGAGAACGGCGACAGCACCGGTCTGGACCTGTCGGTCAACGACAAGACCTTTCTGGAAGTCGACATCAGCTACTTCCTGACGCCGAACCTGGCCGCCGAGCTGATCCTGACCTACCCGCAGAAGCACACGCTGCGCTCGGGCGACACCGTCATCGGCAGCCTCAAGCACCTGCCGCCCACGCTGACGGCGCAGTACCACTTCACCGGCATCTCGGGCTTCCGCCCCTATGTCGGCGCCGGCGTCAACTACACCCGTTTCTCGTCGGTGCATTTCATCGACGCGGTGGACACCGCCCTGAACCCCAGCATCAAGAAGAACAGCTTCGGCCTGGCCCTGCAAGCTGGCTTTGACGTGCCGATGGGCAGCGGCTGGGTCTTCAATGCCGACATCAAGAAGGTGCAGCTCGACACCGAAGTGAAGTCCGGCTCGACCAAGGTCGGCACCTTCACCGTCGATCCGCTGCTGGTCAGCGTCGGCGTCGGCAAGCGCTTCTGATCCAGCGATTCAAGGGCGCCTGGGCAGCCGCACCGCGGCCTCCAGACCGCCCTGCGGGTGATTGCGCAGCGTCAGCTCGCCACCCGCCGCCCGGGCAATGTGCCGCGCAATGCCCAGGCCCAGGCCACTGCCACCGGTATGCCGGTTGCGCGAGGCCTCCAGCCTGAAGAAGGGCTCGAACACCTGCTCCAGCATCGCCTCCGGAATGCCCGGCCCGGCGTCGCGGATCCGGAACACCCATTCATCGCCCTCCTCGACCAGGCTCAGTTCGGCGTGCTGCCCATACAGCGCTGCGTTGTCCAGCAGGTTGCCCAGACAGCGGCGCAGGCGCACGGCATCGCCATGCCAGGGTCGGCGTGGCACGCCCTCTTGAGACGCCTGCAGCGTGACGTGGCGCCCCAGCGCCTCCTGATCGGCCCGCAAGCTCTCGAGCAAGGCTTCCAGATCGACGGGCCGCAGATCCTGACTGCCAGACAGACCGCGCAGGAAGTCCAGCGTGTCATTCACCATGTGCGTCATCTCGTCGAGGTCGCGGGTCAGCGGCTCGCGCAGGTTCTCGTCATCCAGCAACTCGGCGCGCAGCCGCATCCGGGTCAGGGGCGTCTTCAGATCGTGGGAGACGGCGGCCAGCACATGGGTCCGCTCGTCGATGACGGCCCGCAGCCGGGCCTGCATGGTGTTGAACGCACGGTGAGCTGAACGCACCTCCCGCGGGCCGGTCTCGGGCAAGGGCGGTTGAGCCAGGTCGCGCCCCAAGGCCTCGGCGGCATCAGCCAACTGCCGCAGTGGCCGGGTGATGCGCCGCACGGCCCACCAGCTGAGGGCCAGCACGGCCAGAAGCAGCACCGACAGGGCGGCAAGCATGCGCAAGGGCAGATCGGGCGCATGCGGCAGCCCGGTGTCCAGGCGCAGCCATTGGCCCGAGGCGCCGGCGGGGCCGGCCAACTGCACCTGCGCCACGAACACCAGGCCCGGCGGCCCGCCACGCCTGTGCCGCCATGCCGCCTCGGACGCGCGATCGCGCTCCCCGGCCCGATCCGCGCGCTCGCTACGCTCCGCCGGTGCAGAGCCTGGCGCCGGGCGGTCCGACGCGCGCCAGTCGCCCCGCGCCGGCCGGCCGTTGGGCGCAGGCACCAGCTGAACTTGCAGGGCGCGCCCCTCGCCCAGCGCCGATCGCAGGACGCCGGTGTAGAGGCTGAGCGAGGTCGTCGCGCCCGGATAAGCGGCCAATGCCTCCTCGGTCACGGTCGGCAGCGGCAAGGGCTGGTCCAGCAACTTGACACGCAATGCCGGGTTGTCCAGCACCCGCACCAGTCGCTCACGCTCGGCCGGCGGCAGCGGGTCGAGCAACTCGACCAGATCACTCACCCGCTCGGCCGGCCGCAGGCCCGCCGCCCGGCGCAGCACATCGTCCCGCTCGCTCAGGCTGATCCAGGTGCTCAGGCTGAGGGCGCCGACCAGGCCCAGCAACAGCACCGCCATCAAGCGGCCGAACAGGGTGCCGGGCAACAAGCGCTCTAGGACCGCCCTCATGGCTCGGTGGTGACGGCCACGGACAGCACATAGCCCTCGCCCCGCACCGTCTTGATGAGGCGCGGCTCGCGCGTGTCGTCGCCCAGGCGCTGGCGCAGGCGGCTGACCTGCACGTCGATGGCGCGGTCCAGCGGATCAGCCTCGCGGCCCTGGGTCAGGTCCAGCAACTGGTCGCGGGTCAGCACCCGGTTGGGGTGGCTCAGCAGCACCCGCAGCAGCTTGTATTCGGCCCCGCCCAGCGGCACCACCAGGCCCTCGGGCGACTCCAGCTGACGGGCCTGCGTGTCGAGCTGCCAGCCGCCAAAGCGCAGCCAGCGCGCCGAATCGGGCCGCAAGTTGACGGGCAGGCTGCGCGAGCGCTTGAGGATGGCCTTGATGCGGGCCATCAGCTCGCGCGCACTGAAGGGCTTGGCCAGGTAATCGTCGGCGCCCATCTCCAGGCCGACGATGCGGTCGGTCTCGTCGCCGCGGGCAGTCAGCATGATCACCGGCGTCTCGACGCGCCGGGCGCGCAACTCCCGGCAAAGGGTCAGGCCATCGCTGCCGGGCAGCATCAGGTCGAGCACGATCAGGTCGATGTGCGGCCCCTCGAGAGCGCGCCACAACGCGCGCCCATCGGCCACGGCACTGACCTGGAAACCATTCTTGCTGAGGTAGGCCGCCAGCAAGGTGCGGATCTCGGCATCGTCATCGACCACCAGCACATGGTCGGGACCGTCGGTGGTGGCCGCCAGACGCGGGGGCTGCAGCATCGTCATCGTCAACTCCATGGGGGTGATTGCAGCCGGTCGGGCCGCTGCCGACCAGCGGTTTTGTAACGCAGCATGTCAAGCCCGCCCGCTGCAACGCGTCGCGACGAAAAGCCGGGTTCCTGCAATCCGGCTGAGACATGGCGCCGGTGAAATGCACGACATCAACCCGCACTTTCAGGAGAATACCGTGAGTCATGCACCCCGCCTCCCGCACCATCAGCAGCCCTTGCGCACCCGGCAAGCCACCGCCACGGCAGTCGCCATCACCGCCCTGGTCAGCGGCTTGCTGATCAGCGGCCCCAGCGCCGCGCAAGCGCCGGCATCCAGCCCCGCAACCAGCCAGTCTGCCAGCGCACACGGTGGTCGAGGCGAGCATGGCCATCGCAGCGATCGCGGTGACCCGGTGGCACACACCCAGCAGCATCTGGCGCAGCGCAACCTCGCGCTGAAGATCACGCCTGCCCAGGAGAAAATCTGGCAAGCCTATGCCGATCAGGCCACCCGTGTGGCCGAGGCCGAGAAGGCCCGCCGCGCCAGGCTGCCCGACCGGGCAGCGATCGACAAGATGGCCGCACCGGACCGGCAAGCATGGCAGATCGAGCAGCGCAAACAGCGGCTGGCCGACGACGAAGTCATGAACCAGGCCTTCAGGAGCCTGTACGCAGGCCTGAGCGCCGAGCAGCAGGCGCTGGCCAATCAAGGCATGGGCCACCGTGGCCCACGCGAACGGCATGAACGCCATGAACGCCACGGCGGACGCTGAGCCCCGTCCCTGAATCCACAGCACCTCGTCCAGAGCCCATGCGCACCTCTCGCCCCCGCCGTTCCGCCCCCTCGCCCGCCCGACGCTGGCTCGCACCGCTGGCCTGCGCCAGCGTGCTGCCCACCTTGGGCGCCCAGGCGCAGACCCCGCCCCCACCCCAGGAGACTTCGCCAGCAGCCGTCCGGGCGCCTGCCACCGACGCAGCGCAGCGTGTCGAGATCAATGGCGTCAAGGGCAATGACGCCGCGCTGGACGAGCGGCGCCGCGCCACGGCCAGCAAGATCGTCATCGGCCGCGAGGAGCTTGACCGCATGGGCGACAGCTCGCTGGGCGATGTGCTCAAGCGCCTGCCCGGCGTGACCATGGGCGGGCCACCGGGGCGCGGCAGCGGCCCCAGCATGCGCGGCATGGGCACGGGCTACACCCAGGTGCTGATCAATGGCGAGCGCATGCCACCCGGTTTCTCGCTGGACAGCATTCCGCCCGAACAGATCGAGCGCATTGAAGTGATGCGCGCGCCGGTGGCCGAGTTCAGCACCCGGGCCATCGCCGGCACCATCAATGTGGTGATGCGGGGCGATTTCAAGCGCAAGGTCAATGAGTTGCGGGTGGGCGGCGGCGTGGAGGGCGAGCGCGTGCAAGGCAATGCCAACTGGCAGCGCAACGGCCAGACCGACAGCCTGGGCTGGAGCGCCTCGCTGGCCATCAATGGCGGTCGCCAGGACAACCAGGCCAACACCCGCACCGAAGGCGGACTGGACAGCGAGGGCGGCGCGGTCGATCTGGAAGACAGCAGCACCCGGACCCGCGGCACCCGGGTGGGCGTGTTTGGCAATGGCCGCGTGCAGTTCAAGCTCGACGGCGGCCAGAGCCTGGAGCTGACGCCCTTCCTGCACCTGAACCGGAGCCAGAGCGAAGGCACCACCGAACGCACGGTCACCAGCACCTCCAGCACCTCCAGCAGTGGCAGCACGGCCAACCCGGCCTACACCCATGCCGATGTCGACAACCACGGCAGCACCAGCATGGCGCGGCTCAACGGCAGCTGGACCACCAGCACCGCCAGCGGCGGCAAGCTGCAGGTGCAGCTCAGCACCATGCTGGCCGAGAGCGAAAGCACGGCCGAGCGCCAGGAGCACGGCGGCACGGCCGCCAGCAGCCCCGGCGGCGTTCGACTGCGCAACGACGAGACCCACAGCCGCGATCTGGGTGTCGAGACCAAGGGCAAGTTCTCGCAACTGCTGGGCGACAGCCACAGCATGAGCACCGGCTGGGAGCTGCAACGCAACACCCGCAGCGACTGGCAGCGCCGCCGCATCGATGGCGTCATTCAAACCACGCCGTTTGGCGAGAACGTGGATGCCACCATCCAGCGCAGCGCCCTCTATGCCCAGGATGAATGGGAATGGAGCAAGCGACTGTCGTTCTATGCCGGCGCCCGCTGGGAAGGCATAGCGACCACCGGCGAGACCGATGTCGGCACCTCGCGCAATCGCTCCAGCGTGCTGACGCCGCTGGCCCACCTGGTCTGGAAGCTCGACGACCAGTCGCGCGATCTGCTGCGCAGCAGCCTGACCCGCAGCTACCGCTCGCCCAGCACCAACCAGTTGGTGGGCCGGCTCAACCCGACCACCCAGTTCGACCTGAACGTGGCCAACGACGCCCTGTCGCCCGACCGCATCGGCAACCCCGACTTGAAGCCCGAGCTGGCCTGGAACCTGGACCTGGCCTTTGAGCACTATCTGGAGAACAGCGGCGTGCTCAGCGCCAGCGCCTACTACAAGCGCATCGACGGCTTGATCCGCACGCTGACCAGCGGGCCGCAGACGGTGTCCTGGTCCAGCGCGCCGCGCTATGTGTCCAAGCCCATGAACGTGGGCAGCGCCGACGTGGCCGGGCTGGAGCTGGAGGCCAAGGGCCGCTTGTCGGACTGGATCAGCACCGAGCTGCCCCTGACCCTGCGGGCCAATGCGGCCGTGATGTGGTCTCGCGTCAGCGGCGTACCGGGGCCGGACAACCGCATCGACGAACAAGCCCCCTGGACCCTGAACCTGGGCGGCGACCTGCCGGTCCAAGGCACGCCCCTGACGGTGGGCTGGAACTGGGGTTACACGCCTCAGGTGCAGGTGCGCCAGTCACAAGCGCAGTCGGTGACGCGCAGCGCCAAGAGCGCACTCGACTTCTACGGCATGTGGCGGGTCGGCCCCGAGACCAACGTGCGCCTGTCGGTCAACAACGCGCTGGCCCAGGACTACGACACGGGCACCACGGTTTACGGCAGCAACGGCGATGTGGATCAGCACAGCCTGACCCGCACTCGCACCTATGCGCAGGTGACGCTGCGCGCCGAGCTGAAGTTCTGATCCAGGGGCCTCAGGCCCAGCCCCGGCGGTGCGTCAGCGCTGCCAGGCCACACCTTCCTCGGTGAGCAGGGCGTCGAGCGGCACATCGTGCGGCTCGGCCTCCAGCCAGGGCACGTAGCCATGGGCATAGGCCAGTCCGGCCGTCACTGGCGCGGGCTGCAGTGCGGCCAGCGTCCGGTCATAAAAGCCGCCGCCATAGCCCAGGCGCACGCCGCCCGGGCCATAACCCACGCAGGGCACCAGCAACAGCTCGGGGTGGAAAGCTTCGGTGTCCTTGGGTTTGGGGATGCCGTAGGCGTCTTCTTCCATGGGGCAGCCGGGGTACCAGACATGGAAGGTCAGCTGCTTGGTTTCGCGGTTGATCACCGGCAGGCCGATGCGCCGCTCCTGGCTGCCGCCCGCCTCGCTCCAGCGGTACAACGCCGGCAGGGCATCAAACTCGCCCTTGATCGGCCAATAGGCGCCGATGGTGGCCTCGGGCCGGCTGATCAGCCAGACCATCAACACCTCCTGCAGGTGCGCTGCACGCTGATGCCGGTCCAGCAAGCTCAGGCGCTCGGCCTGCAACTGCTTGCGCAGCACCGCCTTGTCACGGGAGGGTTCGAGATTGAGCTTGAACGGCAGGGTCATGGCTGGGTTGGCTGGGCTGGCGGTTCAGAGACCACCATTGTGCGACCTGCAGCCGCCAGCCGCCCAGCCGCGCCAGCAGCCTTTCGCCAACAATCACCCGAAGCAGGGCCGGCAGCGCAGCACCGGACGGCGGCTGGGCTTGCCAGACGAGCCGCGCCCGCTGGCCCGCCCGGGCCGGCTCGGCTGTCACCCGGGCGCCGCGCGGCAGGGCCAGGCATTGGCCAGGCATCAGCCAGTGGTCGTCCAGATCACCGTCACGGGTCAGCCACACGGCGCCCGCCACCACCCGCAGGCAGCCGGCTGCAGGCACTTGCCAGCGCTGTGCGCCGCTCAGGCTGATCGGGCCGCCATGGATCTGCGGGTGGGTCATTCGAGTGCTCCTGGTGTGTGGACAGGGCTCGATGATGGAGAAATCGGCTGCAGAGATCCAATGACTTCGGCGACCTTGATTGATATCATTTCCGCATGAATCATCCTCATCGCCGCCCCCTCGCGCTCGACGGTCTGCGCTGCTTCGAGGCCGTCGCCCGCCTGCTCAGCTTCAGCGCCGCCGCCGACGAGATGCACCTGACCCAGCCTGCCGTCAGCCGGCAGATCAAGGGCCTGGAGGAGGAGCTCGGCGCCAGCCTGTTCAACCGGGGCACGCGCAAGGTCGAGCTGACCGGCGCCGGCGCCACCTTGCTGCGCAGCGTGGCGCCGCTGCTGGCCCGGCTGGACGCCAGCGTGCGGCAGATCCGCATGGCGCGCTCACGGGCCCAGGTCAGCGTCAGCACCTTCCCCTCGTTTGCCTCGCTGTGGCTGATGCCGCGGCTGATCGAGTTCGAGCGGGCCCATCCGGCGCTGGACATCCGCATCTCCGCCACCGACCGGCTGGTCGACCCCGATGACCCCGAACTGGACCTGGCGCTGCGCCACTGCCGCGCCGACCGGGCCACGGCCGGCGCCACCCGGCTGTTCGGCGAAGTGCTGAGCCCGGTGATCGGCGCCCGGCTGGCCGATTCGATCCGCCGGGGCGAGGCCGCGCCGCTCAAGCAGCCGGCCGACCTGGCCGGCCACACCCTGCTCGACATGGACGACGGAAGCACCCAGGCCGCCGCCCTCGGCTGGGCCGCCTGGCTGGCCGCCAAGGGCCTGGACCGGCTGGCACCCAAGCGCTGGATCAGCACCAATTTCACCCATCAGCAGATCCAGGCCGCCCTGGCCGGCCAGGGCGTGGCGTTGGCCCGGCTGGCCATGGTCCACGACGCGCTGGAGCGCGGCGACCTGGTCGAACCCTTCGGCCCGGCCGGACGATTCTGGGCCGAGCATGCCTACTGGCTGCTGCCGCTGGGTGCCGAGCGCGAAGGCCGCCCCGAATGGCAGGCCTTCACCGACTGGGTGCTGGCCCAGGCCGCACTGACGCGGCAGGCCATCGGCGACGCGGCCGATGCCGAGGCGGATGCGCATTGCGACTGACCCCCGCCCAGGCGCATGCGTCAAACGCATCAATCGCATGCACCATCCTCATCCCGCCCGCGCCCGGCGGCGCGTAGCATCTGCGCTCAAACCCACCTCTGAAGCGAGTCCCTCATGCAACTCTGGATCGGCAACAAGAACTACTCCTCCTGGTCGATGCGCCCCTGGGTGCTGCTGCGCCACTTCGGCCTGCCGTTCGAGGAGGTGATGCTGCGTTTTGACAGTTTCGAGGCCGACTCGCGGTTCAAGACCACGCTGGCGCCACTAGCGCCCACCGGCAAGGTGCCGCTGCTGGTGGACGGCGATCTGGTGGTCTGGGACACCCTGGCGATTGCCGAGACCCTGGCCGAGCGCCACCCCGAGTTGCCCATGTGGCCGGCAGCGCCGCATGAGCGCGCCAGAGCCCGCAGCCTGTGCGCCGAGATGCATGCCGGCTTCACGGCCCTGCGTTCCCACTGCCCGCAGAACCTGGAAGCGCAACTGCCCGAGGTGGGCCGAAAGGTGTGGGCCGAACAGGCCGGCGTCCGCGCCGACGTGGCCCGACTCGAGGCCATGTGGAGCGAGGCTCTGGCGCGCAGCGGCGGGCCATTCCTGTTCGGTGAGTTCGGCATCGTGGACGCCTACTACGCCCCGGTGGTGGGTCGGCTCCAGACCTACGCCCTGCCGGTGACTGACGGCACCCGCGCCTACATGGACCGGGTGCTGACCAGCCCGGGCGTGGCGGCCTTTGTGGCCGAGGCCTGCGCCGAACACGACTTTCTGGACTTCGAAGAGCCGTACCGCAGCACACCGGCTGCTTGAACCGGGCGAGAAGCCCCGCCCAGCCCTGGGCAAACCCGGGGCTGCTGTACAGTCTGCGGACGATGCCCGCCCTGTGTTTTTCTGCCGCTCTCGCCCCCATGGCCCGCCGGGCCCAGGCCCTTGTTTTAAGCGGCCTGATCGGCGTCTGCGCCGTGTTGACCACCGCGCCGGCAGCCGCCCAGACGCCTGACCGCGATGAGCCCATCCGCCAGGCGCGTGAGGCCTTCCAGAAGCGCGACCGCAACAAGCTGGCGAGCCTGCGCAACCAGGTCGTCGAAGGCCGGCATCCGTTGGCAGCCTGGGTCGACTACTGGGAGTTGAACAGCCGCCTGTTTGAAGTGGGCACCGAAGAGGTCGAAGCCTTTTATGCCCGGTGGCCGGGCAGCTATGTGGAAGACCGCCTGCGCAACGACTGGCTGCTGGAGCTGGGCCGCCGGCGCAACTGGGCCGCCTTTACCCGCGACCATCCGCGCTTCCGGATGAACGACGACCGCGAAGTGCAGTGCTATGCGCTGCAGGCCGAGCTGGAAGCCGGCCGCGATGTGCGCGAGGCGGCATTGCGCGCCTGGATGGTCCAGAAGGAGGCCGACAACGGCTGCCTGTTGCTGGCGCAGACCTTGTTCGACAAGGGCCAGATCAGCAAGGATGACGTCTGGCGCAAGATCCGCCACGCCGTGGAGCACAACCGCCAGCGCCAGGCCCGCAGTGCCGCCGGGCTGCTCGGTGATGGCGTGGCCAAACCGCTGGCCGAGCTGATGGACAACCCGGCCACTTACCTGAAGCGCCGCGCCAGCGCGGTGGGCCACCACCGCGCCGAACTGACGGCCGCCGCCATCGCCCGGCTGGCCGCCAGCGACCCCGAGGCTGCTGCCAGCCAGCTGAGCGATCGCTGGGACGGCCCCCTGGGCGCCGAGCATGCCGCCTGGGCCTGGGCCATCACCGCCAAGCAGGGCGCGCTGGCCCTGCACGCGGACAGCCTGGCCTGGTCCCGCAAGGCCTGGGAGCGCCTGCCAAGAAAGCAGGCCGGCCCGCCGGACTGGAGCGATGAAACCCTGGGCTGGCACGCCCGTGCAGCCTTGCGCCTGGGCACGGGTGCCGAGCGCTGGAACGGCGCGCTGCAAGCCATCGAGGCCATGAGCACCGCTGAACGCAATGAAGCCGTCTGGCAATACTGGCGAGCCCGCGCCCACCTGGCGCTGGCCAAGCCCGGCGAGGCCGGTGACCGCCAACGCCAGGACGGCCGCCAGGTGCTGCAAGCCCTGTCCACGCAGCTCAACTTCTACGGCCAGCTGGCCGCCGAAGACCTGGGCGCGCCCCAACCTCTGCCGCCACGGCCCGCGCCGCCCGGCCCAGCCGAGCGCGACGGCACCCGCGCCCACCCGGGCTTGCAGCGGGCCCTGCTGATGATGGGCGCCGGCCTGCGGGCCGAAGGGGTGCGTGAATGGAACTATTCGCTGATCGGCATGACCGACCGCGAACTGCTGGCTGCTGCCCAGTTGGCCTGCGAGCGCGAGGTCTGGGACCGCTGCATCAACAGCAGCGACAAGACCCGCGCAGAGATCGACCTGAGTCAGCGCTTTCCCATGCCCTTGCGGGGCGACCTGCTGGCCCGCAGCAGCGAGATCGGCCTGGACCCGGCCTATGCCTACGGACTGATCCGGCAAGAGTCGCGCTTCATCACCGATGCGCGCTCCCATGTGGGTGCGTCGGGCCTGATGCAGGTCATGCCGGCCACCGCCAAATGGACGGCCAAGAAGATCGGCATGAGCGACTACAAGCCCACCCAGCTGACCGACAAGGACGTGAACATGAAGCTGGGCACGGCCTACCTCAAGCTGGTGCTGGATGACTTTGCCGGATCGCAGGCACTGGCGGCAGCGGCCTACAACGCCGGACCGGGCCGGCCCCGCCGCTGGCGCGAGGGGCCGGTGGTCGAGCCGGCGATCTGGGCCGAGAACATCCCGTTCAACGAAACCCGCGACTACGTCAAGAAGGTCCTCTCCAATGCGACCTACTATGCAGGCTTGCTCAGCGGCAAGCCGGCGTCATTGAAGGCCCGGCTGGGCGACTCGATCGGCCCGCGCGGTGCGCAGGCCCCCGCCGCCAACCCAGACCTGCCCTGAAAGCCCGCCACCATGAAGAAGATCCTGATCCTTGGCGGCACCGGCTTTGTCGGCCGCAGCCTGTGCGAGCGCCTGGTCGGCGATGAGGGCAGTGCCAGCCTGCGCCTGACCGTGCCGACGCGCCGCCTGGCCCATGGCAAAGCCGTGCAGCTGCTGCCGCTGGTCGATCTGGTGCAAGCCGATGTGCACGACGATGCCCAACTGGACCGTTTGCTCGACGGCTGCGATGCGGTCGTCAACCTGATCGCCATCCTGCACGGCAGCGAGGCCGCTTTTGAAGCCACCCATGTGCGCCTGCCGGCCCGGCTGGCCGCGGCCTGCCAGCGCATGGGCGTGCGCCGGGTGGTGCATGTCAGCGCACTGGGCGTGTCGGCCGAGGCGCCCTCGCGCTATCTGCGCAGCAAGGCCCGCGGCGAGGACGCGCTTCAAGGGGCCGGGCTGGAGCTAACTTTGCTGCGCCCCTCGGTGATCTTTGGCGCCGAAGACCAGTTCCTCAACCTGTTCGCCCGCATCCAGGGCCTGGCACCGGTGCTGCCACTGGCGGGGGCCGATGCGCAGTTCCAGCCGGTCTGGGTGGGCGATGTGGCCGCCGCCATTGCCCACTGCCTGAGTGACCGGACCACCATCGGCCATACCTATGAATGCGCCGGGCCGGAGGTCAAGACCCTGGCAGAACTGGTGCGGCTGGCGGGCGAGGCGGCCGGCCATGCCCGGCCCATCCTACCCCTGCCCGCGCCGCTGGCCTGGCTGCAGGCGCTGGCCATGGAGTGCCTGCCCGGCGAGCCACTGATGAGCCGCGACAACCTGGCCTCGATGCAGACCGCCAATGTGGCCAGCGGCAAGCTGCCCGGCCTGGCCGAGCTGGGCATCGCCGCCACGCCGCTCTCGGCCATCGTGCCGGGCTACCTGTCGGCTCATCAGCGCTGCGGCCGGCTGGACCCCTGGCGCGCCCGCCACCGATGAAAGTCTATGAAGTGGGCGGCGCGGTGCGCGACGCCCTCCTCGGCCGGCCGGTGAGCGACCGCGACTGGGTGGTGGTGGGCAGCACGCCCGAGCAGATGGTGGCCGCCGGCTACCTGCCGGTGGGCAAGGATTTTCCGGTGTTCCTGCATCCGCAGACCCGCGACGAATACGCCCTGGCCCGCACCGAGCGCAAGACGGCGCCGGGCTATCA
>CALRVU010000036.1:0-12541 GCA_943371685.1 Bordetella parapertussis
CACTCCGCATCGCCGACTGTCGGTCTCGGAGGTGCAGGATCTGCGTGCTTCACTGGGGATCTCGCCAGACGAATTTTTGATTGGCGGCGTCGGGCGGATGAGCCCGGTCAAGGGCTGGGACATGTTGATCAAGGCGTTCCGGCAGTTGCCGGCGGGCGCCGCTTTCGACCGGGCTCGTCTGCAGATCTTTGGTGCCGGCAGTGCCACTTCCAGTCTGCAGACGCTGGCCGCCGGCGATGCGCGCATTGCCCTGCCAGGCTTCCGGGCCGATGTGAAGGACCTGTACCAGGCCTTTGACCTGTTCGTCTGTCCGTCGCGCTTCGAGCCCCTGCCTCGAGTGATGCTGGAGGCCATGGACGCCGGCACGCCGGTGGTGGCCTCCAGTGCCGATGGTTGCCGTGAGTTGATCGAGGACTACGGCGGTGATCTGTTCGAGATTGACGATGTTCCCGCGCTGTCCGCCTTGCTGCAATCCCACCTGGCAGCGCCGCGTGGGCGCACGGCCATTGATCTGACGGCCCACCATGTGCCCGTCGCCAACGCCGCCATGCTCGGCTTCTACCAGCGCGTGATCGACGCACGCCGAGTCCATGCTTGAGTCGGGCACTGAGCCACCGGCAAAGCCCCTGCCGGCCGGCGGCGGGCGCTTGATCTGCTTCGTCAGTGCCAATCCGGACGCACCTTCATTCCGCTATCGGCTCGCGCCCCTGATCCCGCTGCTGCAAGCCCAGGGCTGGCATTGCGAGGTGGTGGTGCTGAATGAGCGCTGGCCCGGTTGGCGAATCTGGCAATTGCGCGCGGTCTTGAAGCGGAGTGCCGCCGTGGTGCTGCACAAGTTGCGCTTGGCGCCCTGGGAGGCACGCTGGGTTCGGGCCTTGCAGCCAGCCAGCCTGTTTGATGTGGATGATGCCATTTGGTTGCGTCAGCCCAAATGGGTCGGCCACCAGCGGCCTGCCTCACCTGGGCGGGCGGCCAAGTTTGCCGGCATGTGCCTGAACGCCGCCCTCACCACCGTGGGCAATCAGGTGCTGGCCGCCAAGGCGACTGCCGCCGGCGGCAGGGTTCTGGTCGTGCCCACGGCCATCAATGCCCAGACCTACCCGGAGCGGCTCGAGGGGCAGTTGCCTGGGCTGGTGGTGGTCTGGGTCGGCTTGCCTGGCAATCTTCAGTACCTGGAACCCTTGCGGCCGGTGTTTGCGCGCCTGATGCAGTGTTTTCCGGGAATGAGCCTTCGGGTGATTTCGTCGGCCTGGCCGGATTGGCCGGAGGTGCAGGTCGAGCAGGTACGCTGGTCGGCCGAGACCGAGCAGGCCCAGCTTTGCAGTGCCGACATCGGCATCATGCCTCTCAGTGATGATGAGTTCTCACGCGGCAAATGCGCATTCAAGCTGCTCCAGTACATGGCTGCCGGCCTGCCTTGCGTGGCATCGCCGGTGGGGGCCAATTGCGAGGTGGTCCAGACCGGACGCACCGGTATTCTGGCCAGCACGCCTGAGGCGTGGGAGGCCGCGCTTTCGGCCTTGCTGCAAGATGCCGAGCTTCGCCTGCGCATGGGTCGTGAAGGCCGCCACCGCGCGTTGAGTGACTATGACGCCAGCGTCATCTTGCCGAACATGGCGCTGCGGCTGGCTCAGTTGGCTGATGCTGGTGTGGACGCAGGCGTGGAAGAAGGTCGGGGCGCCTGAGCCGGACTGGTCGCGCCATTGACGCGCAGGCCTGCCGAGGAGAGCTTGGCCGCGCGCACGGGGCCGATCCCCGGGACGCGGGACTCGAAATCGCGCCAATCCTTGAACGGGCCGCGTTCGCGCTCGGCCAGGATCCGACCGGACAGATCCGGCCCCACGCCCTTGAGCATCTCAAGCTCGGCCTGATTGGCGCGGTTGAGCTCGGTATCGGCCCAGGCGCTGGCCATGGGCAGCAGGACCAGCAAAGCAGCCATCCAGGCCCGCGCCAGGCGTTGGGGTGGACGTCGTTCGAGCCGGGCCGACATCGTGGCTGCCGATCCGCCTATTCGCGCCAGTGCTGGCTGACCCAAGGCGCGGGGCGCAAACCGCGCAGCGCGCGGTTGCGACGGCCGACCATCGCGTCGGGTGGGTTGACCTCGCCATGGAACACGACGATGCGGGCTTGGGGCGGCAGCGGCGGCGTGGTCCAGAAGCACAAGGGCCAGGCCGGAATGCAGTGGTACTTGAAGCTGCAGCACCAGTCCTCGGGCCAGTAGCTGAGCTTGCCCTGGCGATGCAGAACCTCGGACAGAAATGCCTGCTCATTGCGCAGACGCCCGCGGATGGACTCCTGGTCGGCCAGAAACTCTGCCAGCACGTCGGGATGGGCGCTCAGCTTGAAGCGGTAGACCGAAGAGTTTCCGGTGATGCGCCAGGGCCGCTTCCAGTCGTGGATGATCAGGAACTCGCCTGGGACTTCGAAGAACGGCGTGATGTCACGGGTGATGACCACATCGACATCGAGGAACAGGGCGGTGCCGCGCAGGCCGTGCAGGTCGGCCGCAAAGGTGGTGAGCTTGGTCCAGCCGCGTTCAGGAATGCCCGGCGGCAAGGCCAGACTGGGGATGGGCAGGCACTGCACCTCACTGCGGATGCCGGAGGCATCGTCGGTGAGGCAGACAAAGCGGAACTCGCCCACCAGGTGCCGGCGCACCATGGCGTAGAGCCTGTTGACGTACTCAGGGCCGTACTTGCTGCCCCATTTCATGCACAGCACCACGCGGTCGGCGGGCGCCACGGCCACCACCGGGGTTGCTGTTTCAGTCGGGGTCATGTCAGAGTTCTTCCAGTTGGTGCGGCGGAAAGCTGTCCCAGCTCAGGCAACCGGGGCATTGCCAGAAATGGCGTTGCGCCTCAAAGCCGCAGGCAGCGCAGCGGTAGCGCTGCAATGGCCGAGCCGCGCGGGTCACGGCCTCGCGCACGGCGCTGGCGCTGGCTTCCGTCCACTGGGTGGCGGGGCGGCTGAGCAGGGCTTGCGCTGCGCTCAAGGTCGGTCGGGCCTGCAGATGGCCCAGCAGGCGGGCGGAGTCGCGAAGCTCACCTTCCTCCAGGCGGGCCAAGGCTTTGAGCAGGTCCAGTCCTGGCGCCTGTTCGTAGGCATCGATCAAGACTTCGCGAGCCAGTTCTTCCTGGCCGCACGTTTGGGCGGCGCTGGCAAACTCACCGGCCACGCGATGGAAGTTCAAGGGGTCGCGCAAACGCAGGGCGCGCCACAGGGCCAGCGCTTCTTCAGGCTGCCCCGCGCGCATCTTGCGCTGGCCTGCCAGCAGCAATGGCCGAGCGGCTTGCGGCGCGGCTTCGCGGGCTTTCGTCAGGGCGGCTTCGGCCTCGGCGGGCTGGTCGCGCGCGTCGGCTTCCTGCGCCAACTCGCACCAGTGGTGCGCGATGCGGTTTCCGAAAGCGCCGGTGCCGGCCCGCTCCAGCGCAGCTGCCGTCTCCGCGGCATTGCGCCAGTCTCTGGAGCGCTCGTAGAGATTGAGCAGGGCCAGGCGAGCTTCGGTGTCAAACGGTGTGCCTTGCAGCGCCTTGTAGGCCTCTTCCGCGCGGTCGAACAGGCCGGCCTTCATGAAGTCCTGCGCCAGCGCATGCTGTGCCCGGTCACGCTCGGTCTCACCCAGGTCGGCTCGACCGAGCAGATGCTGGTGCACACGCACGGCGCGTTCAAACTCGCCGCGCCGGCGGAACAAATTGCCGAGCGCGAAGTGCAGCTCGGTGGTGTCCGGATCGTTCTGGACGGCTTCGATGAAGGCGTCGATGGCCTTGTCCTGCTGCTCATTGAGCAGCAGATTCAGGCCTTTGAAGTAGGCCTTGGGTGCGTCGCGGTGCTCGCGCCGGAGTTGCCGGAGGTCGAGCCGGGAACCCAGCCAGCCCAGGCCGAAGGCCAGGGGCAGACCGAGCAGGAGCCACTGATAGTCAAACTCCATCGACAAGGCGTGCAGGCACGTCCGGAGGGGTGTTTCGAGTGGCCGCCGATGCACCCGGGACGGCCAAGCTGGCGCCGGTGTCGCCGGGCTCGGCGAGCTTGCTGCGCCGCTGGCGCCACCAGCTGGGCGCCATGGCGATCACGCCGAAGGCGGTGCCCGCGGCAAAGGCGCTGAGCACGATGAAAACCATCGGCGCGTTCCAGGCATAGCCAAAGAACCAGTTGACCGATGCGGCCTGCTGGTTGTTCAGCGAGAAGGCGAACAGGGCAAAGAACACGAAGGCCCGAAAGAGCCAGACGAAGATGCGCATGAAAGCTCCGGTATGAACGGATTCTAAAGAGCTGTGCGGCACTTGCCGTTCGGCCTGTCACGTCCCACCAAAGAAACAGGGCCCCGCAGGGCCCTGTTGAGGATGAGTGCGCCGATGGGCGTGCTCAGACGGCGTTGTCGGTCGCCGGATCGGTGATCGGAAGGCTGGCATCCACGCCTTCGCGCAGGGCTTTGCCCGGCTTGAAGTGCGGCACCAGTTTCTCGGGGATCGTCACCTTTTCGCCGGATCGGGGATTGCGCCCCAGCCGCGGCGGGCGTCGATTGATCGAGAAACTGCCAAAACCCCGGATCTCGATGCGGTGGCCGCGCGCCAGCGCATCGGACATCGCATCGAGCATGGTCTTGACGGCAAACTCGGTGTCACGCTGCGTCAGCTGGCCGAATCGCTCGGCCAGCTTGGCAACCAGATCAGACCTCGTCATCGCGTTTCAGACCCGGGCCTGGCGCAGATCAGTTGCCGCCCTGGTCCAGCTTGGCACGCAGCAAGGCGCCCAGGCTGGTCGTGCCGGCGGTTTCGCGCTCGTTGGATTGCGACAGACGCTGCATGGCTTCCTGCTGATCGACCTGGTCCTTGGCCTTGATCGACAGCTGGATGTTGCGGGTCTTGCGATCCACGTTGACGATCATCACCGAGACTTCGTCGCCTTCCTTCAGCACGTTGCGCGCGTCTTCGACGCGGTCACGGCTGATTTCGGAGGCGCGCAGGTAGCCCATGACGTCATCGGCCAGTTGCACTTCGGCGCCGCGCGGATCAACCGTCTTGACCACGCCGTTGACCAGCTGGCCACGGTCATTGACCGAGGTGTAGGTGGCAAACGGGTCGCCGTCCAGCTGCTTGATGCCCAGCGAGATGCGCTCGCGCTCGACGTCGATGCCCAGCACCAGGGCTTCGACTTCCTGGCCCTTCTTGAAGTTGCGCACGGCAGCTTCGCCGGTTTCGTGCCACGACAGGTCGGACAAGTGCACCAGACCGTCGATGCCGGCAGCCAGGCCCACGAACACGCCGAAGTCGGTGATCGACTTGATCGGGCCCTTGACCTTGTCGCCGCGCTTGACCGAGGAAGAGAACTCTTCCCACGGGTTGGCCTTGCACTGCTTCATGCCCAGCGAGATGCGGCGCTTGTCTTCGTCGATCTCGAGGACCATGACTTCGACTTCTTCGCCCAGCGTCACGACCTTGGAAGGTGCAACGTTCTTGTTGGTCCAGTCCATTTCGGACACGTGCACCAGACCTTCGATGCCCGGCTCGATCTCGACGAACGCGCCGTAGTCGGCGATGTTGGTGATCTTGCCGAACAGGCGGGTGCTGTTCGGGTAGCGGCGGGCCACACCCATCCACGGGTCGTCGCCCAGCTGCTTGATGCCCAGCGAGACGCGGTTCTTCTCGGCGTCGAACTTCAGGACCTTGGCGGTCAGTTCCTGACCGACAGTCACCACTTCGCTCGGGTGACGGACACGGCGCCATGCCATGTCGGTGATGTGCAGCAGGCCGTCGATGCCGCCGAGGTCCACGAACGCACCGTATTCGGTGATGTTCTTGACCACGCCGTTGACGATGGCGCCTTCATGCAGCGTCTCGAGCAGCTTGGCGCGCTCTTCGCCCATCGAGGCCTCGACCACCGCGCGACGCGACAGCACAACGTTGTTGCGCTTGCGGTCGAGCTTGATGACCTTGAACTCCATGGTCTTGCCCTCGTAGGGGCTCATGTCCTTGACCGGGCGCGTGTCGAGCAGCGAGCCTGGCAGGAAGGCGCGGATGCCGTTGACCAGAACGGTCAGGCCGCCCTTGACCTTGCCGGAGACGGTGCCGGTGACGAAGTCGCCAGACTCCAGAGCCACTTCGAGGGACAGCCACGAGGCGAGGCGCTTGGCCTTGTCGCGCGACAGGATGGTGTCGCCGTAGCCGTTCTCGACCGCGTCGATGGCCACCGAGACGAAGTCACCCACTTGGACTTCGATCTCGCCGATGTCGTTCTTGAACTCTTCGATGGGCACATACGCTTCGGACTTCAGGCCGGCGTTGACCACCACATGGCTGTGTTCGATGCGAACCACTTCGGCCGAGATGACCTCGCCGACGCGCATGTCTGCATTGAGCAGCGATTCTTCGAACAGGGCTGCGAACGAATCTCCACCGAAGGAGATTTCTTGAGTCTGGGACATTGAGTTTTCCTGAAACCGGCGGGCTGTTTGCCGCCGGGGGCTTGGCGGTTTGCAAGACCGCGGGGGTTAGGTTGACGAGTTCACCACCTTCAGGCGCCCTGCGCGGTGATGCGCGGTGGGCTCAAGGCGCGAGAGGCGCGCCCTGTGTCAAGCGGTGGTGGGCCCTGCCGGCTTCTGAGTTTGCGGTTCAGAACGGCCTGCGGCTCTGCCACCAACCCATGCATTGACCGATTGACGCATCAATCGACAGTGCCGAGTTGTCGAGCAAAACCGCATCTTCTGCAGGCTTGCATGGCGCAGTCTGGCGGGTGGAGTCCCGCGCGTCCCGCGCAGTCAAGTCTGAAAGAAGGTCGTTGAGCTTAGCAGGATTTCCCTTGGAAATCAATTGCTTGTAGCGGCGCTCAGCGCGCTGGGCAACGCTGGCAGTGAGGAAGATCTTGAGGGTGGCGTCCGGGAACAGCACGGTGCCCATGTCGCGGCCATCGGCCACCAAGCCGGGGGCACGACGGAAGTTGAGCTGGACCTGGTGCAAGGCCTGGCGCACGGCGGGATGCACGGACACCCGCGAGGCCATGCCGCCGGTGGACTCGAGGCGCAGCGGGTCGGTGATGTCGCGCCCGCCGAGAAACACCTGATGGCCCTCGAAATGCAGGTCCAGCGTGGCGGCGAGCCGGGCCAGCGCGGCCTCATCCTCGAGCGAGAGGCCGGCATCCTGGGCAGCGAGTGCCGTGGCCCGATAAAGCGCACCCGAGTCGAGCAGGTGGTAGCCCAGCCGGGCCGCCAGCTCGCTTGCCAGGGTTCCCTTGCCCGAGGCGGTGGGTCCGTCGACGGTGAGCACCGGCACGGCACCGTCCACGGGTTGGACGCAGCTGAACAGCACTTCGAAGTAGTCCGGGAAGGTCTTGGCCACGCAACGTGGGTCTTCGATGCGCACGGGGCAGGGGTCAGCGCTGCTTGTCAGGGGATTGAAGGCCGCCAGAGACAGGCACATGGCCATCCGGTGGTCGTCATAGGTGTGGATCGAGGCGGGCCGCCAAGCCGTGAGCGGTTGAACTTCGATGAAATCCGGACCTTCATCGACTTGCGCACCGAGCTTGCGCAGCTCGGTGGCCATGGCCGCGATGCGATCGGTTTCCTTGACGCGCCAACTGGCGATGTTGGTCAACCGGGTTGGGCCGTCGGCGTACAGCGCCATGACGGCCAGCGTCATGGCGGCGTCCGGGATGTGGTTGCAGTCCAGCGTCAAGGCCCGCAGCGGCCAGGCGCCGCGCCGCACTTCCAGCCAGCCTGGTCCGCCGCTGATCTGCGCACCCATGGCCCGAGCTGCCTCCACGAAGCGGATGTCGCCCTGGATGGAATCGAGTCCCACACCTTCGATGCGCACCGGTGCGTCGATGCCGGCCAGCGCGCCCAGCGCGATGAAATACGAGGCCGAAGAAGCGTCGGCTTCGACATGAATGTCGCCGGGCGTCTGGTAGGCAGAGCCTTGCGGGAGCGTGAATCGTTGATAGCCGTCGCGCTCGACTTCAATGCCGAAACGGGCCAGCAGGCGCAGCGTGATGTCGATGTAGGGCTTGGAGATCAGCTCGCCCTCGACCTCGATCACCACCGGGCCCTGGGTGGTGACCAGCGGCAGAGCCAGCAACAAGGCGGTCAGGAACTGGCTGGACACATCGCCGCGCACCCGGATCGGCGCGGAGGTGGCGAGGGCATGGCGTTGACCATCACCCAGTCGCAGCGGAGGAAAACCGGGCTGACCCAGCTCGAGCACCGGGCAGCCGAGCTGCCGCAGCGCGCTGACCAGGTCACCGATCGGGCGCTCGTGCATGCGCGCCACGCCCGACAACTCGAATTCACCGCCTTGTGTGGCTGTCAGCACGGCCAGCGCCGCAGCCAGTGGTCGCATGGCGGTGCCGGCATTGCCCAGAAACAGCGCTGCCTGGCGGACGCTGAGTTGGCCGCCCAGGCCGGTGACGTGCAGCACGTTGCCGTCACGTCGCAGTCCGCAGCCCAGCGTCTGCAGCGCATCGAGCATGACCCGGGTGTCGTCTGAATCCAGCAGGTCGTGGACGGCCGTGGTGCCCGATGCGAGCCCAGCCAGCAGCAGGACCCGGTTGGAAATGCTCTTGGAGCCGGGCAGGCGCACCGTGCCGGCAGCGCTGTCCATCGGAGGCAGGTCGAGAAAGGCGGTGGAGTACATGACAGTCAGAAAGTGGGCAGGCCCGCAGGCCGGCGGGGCGAGGAGCGTCAGCGTGCGCGAGGTGCGCCCATACGCCATTGGCTGCGTGCCTCGGAGACGCCGCGCACCAGCGCCTCCAGGGATTCGCCTTCGCAGTCGCGCAGCACTTTTTCGAGCACGCCGAGCGCGCCGCGGAAATGCTCCGACTGGCGCAGCACCTCCTCGCGATTGGCGATCAGGATGTCGCGCCAGACCGCCGGGTCGCTGGCGGCAATCCGTGTGAAGTCGCGGAAGCCCGGCCCGGCCAGTGCCAGAAACTCCTCGCTCTCTGCCTGCTGCAGGATGCCTGTGAAGAAGGCGAAGGCCAACAGATGCGGCAAGTGGCTGACCGCAGCGAAAGCGGCGTCATGGGACTCGGGCGTCATGATGCGCACCTGCGAGCCTATCGCTGTCCAGACCTCCTGGGCCTTTTCGACCAGCGAGGGCAAAGTCTGTGCGATCGGGGTCAGGATGACCTGGCGATCGCGGTAGAGCGATGCGTCGGCATGCTGCACGCCGGAGAGCTCTTTGCCGGTGATCGGATGTGCCGGCACAAAGGCCACGGCACGCTCCTTGAGCGAGCGCCGGGCGGCATCCACCACATCGCGCTTGGTGCTGCCCACGTCCATGAACAGCACGTCAGGCGAGACCAGATGCTTGATGGCCCGGAACGTGGCCTCCGTGGCGGCCACTGGCACGGCGATCAGGACGATGTCGGCGCCAGAGACGGCCAGCAGTGCGCTCTCCGCCACTTGATCAATCACGCCCAGCTGGCGGGCCTTTTCGGTGGTGGATGGCGATTTGCTGTAGCCGATCACCCGCTCGACCATGCCGGCCTGCTTGAGAGCCAGGGCAAAGGAGCCGCCCATCAGGCCGCAGCCGATCAGCCCGAGTTGTTTGAAGGTCGTTGCCATGGGCTGTCAGTGCACGTCCAGGGGGTAGGTGCCCAGCACCTTGAAATAGGCGCACACGCTGCGCAGTTCGCGCATGGCTTCAGCCACCGGCGCATCGTCCGGATGGCCTTGCAGGTCAATGTAGAAGTAGTACTCCCATTGGCCGGAGCGGGCGGGGCGTGATTCGAACCGGCTCATGGACACACCATGTTGCTTGAGCGGCACCAGCAGGTCATGCACGGCGCCGGGCCGGTTGATCACCGAAACCACCAGGCTGGTGCAGTCGTGCCCCGAGGCCTTGGGCGCCGGGTGCCGGTGCGGATCGGTGACGATGGCGAATCGTGTGCGGTTGTGCGTATCGTCCTGGATGGCAGGGGCCACCAGATGAAGGCCGTACTCCGAACCCGCGCGAGCGCTGGCAATGGCGGCCATGCGGCCATCCAGCGCGGCTTGGCGCGCACCTTCCGCATTGCTGGAGACCGGCCGCCGCTCTGCATGGGGCAGGTGGCTGGACAGCCATCCGTGGCACTGGGCCAGTGCCTGCGGGTGGGCGCACACCACTTCGATGCCTTGCTGCGAGTTGTCCTTGCGCAGCAGGTTGTGCCGAACGAACAAGCTGGTTTCGCCGATGATGAACAAGGGCGTGGTCAGGAAGATGTCGAGCGACCGGGCCACGACACCCTCAGTCGAATTCTCGACCGGTACGACGCCGAAGTCGGCTGCGCCAGCTGCGGTGGTCCGGAACACATCGTCGATGCTGCTGCAAGGCACGCGCACCAGTGACGAACCGAAGTAGCCGAGGGCGGCTTCCTCGCTGAAGGTGCCTGCCGGGCCGAGGTAGGCCACACGGGTCGGCGTTTCGAGCGCCCGGCATGCCGACATGATCTCGCGCCAGATCGGCGCCACGCTGTCGGTCTTGAGAGGGCCAGGATTGGCGGCCTTCAGACCGTCAATGACCTGGGCTTCTCGTTCAGGCCGGAACACGACCGAACCTTCGGTCTTCTTCAGTTCACCGACTTCGAGCGCCAGGCCGGCGCGCCGATTGAGCAGGGCCAGCAGATCGCGGTCAAGCGCGTCGATCTGGTGGCGCAATGCCAGCAAGGCGGGAGGAGCGTCGGGCGGGGTATCAGCCATGGCGGCGGGCAAAGTCCTGCATGTGGTTCACGAGCGCCTGCACGCCTTGCAGCGGCATGGCGTTGTAGATCGATGCCCGCATGCCGCCCACGGACTTGTGGCCCTTGAGTTGCAGCAGCCCCGCCTCGCGCGCGCCGGCAAGAAACGCGTCGTTGAGCGACTCGTCGCTCAGGAAGAAGGGCACATTCATCCGCGATCGGGCCGGTTTGGCCACGCGGTTGGCATAAAAGCCGCCGTTGTTGTCGAGATAGCCGTACAGAAGTTCGGCTTTGGTGATGGCACGTCGCTCCATCTCTGCCACGCCACCCTGGCGTTGCACCCAGTCAAACACCAGACCGGCGATGTAGATCGCATAGGTGGGTGGGGTGTTGAACATGGAGTTGTTCTCGGCCACGACGCGGTAGTCGAATGCCGAGGGGCAGATGCTGAGGGCATGGCCCAGCAAATCTTCCCTGACGAAGACCAGGGTCAGACCGGCCGGGCCGATGTTCTTCTGCGCACCGGCAAAGGCCAGGCCCACGCGAGACCAGTCGATGGATCGCGACAGGATGTGCGAGGAACAGTCGATCACCAAGTGCGCGTCGCAGCCCAGTGCAGCCAAGTCGGGCAGGGTCTGCATCTCCACCCCGTCGATGGTCTCGTTGGTGCAGACATGCACATACGAGAGTCCGCTTCGCAGTGCCCAGGTGGCAGGCGCCGGAACATCGGTGTGGCGATTGCCTTCGTTGCTGGCGGCCGCGCTGGCATCGCAGTAGCGGCCGGCTTCCTTGAGTGACTTCTTGCTCCAGCTGCCCGTCACGACAAAGTCAACCAGACCGCCGCGCGACAGGTTCATCGGCACGATGGCGTTTTCGGCCAGGCCCCCGCCCTGCATGAACAGGATGCGGAAGTTGGAGGGAACGGCCAGCAGCGTGCGCAGGCTGTGCTCCGCCGCTTCGAAAATGCTGGCGAACTCGCGGCCGCGATGGCTCATCTCCATCACGCTCATCCCGGAGCCATGCCAGTCCAGCATCTCGGCAGCAGCGGTCTGCAGCACTTCTTCAGGCAGCGCGGCCGGGCCGGCCGAGAAATTGAAAGGGCGCACAGGCTTCCTTACTTCGCGGCCTTCGCAGGCTTGGTCGGCGCGGTGGAGGCGGGGGCTGCGCTGGCCGGCAAGCCGAGCTTCTTGCGCAGATTTTCTTCCAGTGTCTTCAGCTTGGGTTGCACCGTTCCACGCGTGTCTGCCACCAGTTGCTGCTGCAATCCGTTGAGCAATTCGGGGCCGAGCTGATTGAACTTGCGTGCGGCCGGCGATTCGAGCCAGGTCAGCAACTGCTTGAGCTCATCTTCGCTCATCTTTTCTTCCAGGAGCGGAATCATGGCGCCCGGAGCGAGCTTGGCCGCACGTTCTTGCAGCAGCGGTGCCAGTTCATCATGGAAGCGCTTGATCTCCGCCTGCACATCCTTGCCGATGGCTTCGCGCTTGTCGGCCGGCAACTGGGCCACAGCGGGTGCAGTCGCGGCCAGCACTTGCTGGGCGGTCTGGCCGGCGATGTTGCGGGCAATGCCGTCGATCGAAGACTGTTGCAGCTGGACGATCTTGGTCGCCAGTTCCTTCTTGGTTTGGGCCTGGGCGCCGGCGCTCAGGCACAGGGCCAGCAGCAGGGCGCAAGGGAGTTGACGGTGGGAAATCATGGGGTCATTCCTCGGCAGGGCCGTTTTCGGTGGAGTCAGGTGCGGGTGCCTCGACATCAACGTCGGAGGCGTCGTTCTCGACGATGCGCTGCAGGCCGCTCAGCTTGGTGCCGTCGTCCAGGGCGATCAGGGTGACGCCCTGCGTGGCGCGGCCCAGTTCGCGGATCTCGGAAACCCGGGTGCGCACGAGTACGCCGCGGT
>CALRVU010000037.1:0-12471 GCA_943371685.1 Bordetella parapertussis
CGGGTCGAGCTGGCCCGCCTGCACCAGCGGCTGGGCGCGACCATGGTCTTCGTCACCCACGACCAGCTGGAGGCCATGACCCTGGCCACCCGCATCGTGGTGATGAACAAGGGCGCCATCGAGCAGGTCGGCACGCCAGCCGAGATCTACCGCCGGCCGGCCACCCGCTTCGTCGCCGGCTTCATCGGCACGCCGGGCATGAACCTGCTGCCGGTCGAGCGCAGCGCCGACACCGACAGCGGCCTGTGCAGCGTCACCACCCTGGACGGCCAGCGCATCGTCACCGCCCTGCGCAGCAGCCTGGTGCCCAGCGGCACGCTGACCCTGGGCATCCGCCCCGAGAACCTGGTAGTGGCTGCGGCCGGCACCGAGCCAGCCTTGTTGCAGGGCCAGGTCGAGCTGGTCGAGTACCTGGGCGATCGCAGCCTGGTCCATGTGGCGCTGGCCAGCGGCCAGACCTTGATCGCCACTGCCGGCAGCAGCGTGCCGGCCCGGGGCGAGCGCGTCGGCCTGGCCGCACCCGTCAGCGAGCTGCAGTTGTTCGACGCGCAAGGCCGCGCCCATGCCGTGCCGCTGCCGGCTGCGGCCGGCGCCGGCGCGGCCGTCATCCCCATGCCGCTGGTGCGCCAGGCCTGACGCCATGAACACCGCCACCCTGTCCACGGACGCCGCGTCCACCGCCCTGGCCCAGGCCAGCGCCGGTGCCGGTGTGCGCCGCGTCCGCGCCGCCCATGCGCTGTTCGTGCTGCCCTTCGTGCTGTTCCATGTCTGGCTGGTCACCTGGCCGCTGCTGCACGGCATCTGGATCAGCTTCCACGACCACGATCTGCTGGCCGATGACAGCCACTACATCGCCCTGGAGAACTACCGCAACCTGATCGATGACGATGTCTTCCACCAGGTGCTGCTCAACACCCTGCGCTTTGTCGCCTTCACCGTGCCGGCCTGCGTGCTGCTGGGCCTGGGGCTGGCGCTGGCGCTGAACCGGCCGGGCCGGCTCTACACCGGCTTGCGGGCCTTGTTCTTCGGCGCCTCGGTGCTGTCGGTCAGCGTGGTCTCGCTGGTCTGGATGTTGGCGATGATGCCCGACCGGGGCCTGATCTCGCAGCTGGCGGCCGCCGTCGGCATCCCGGACCTGGCCCTGCTGACCACCCAGTCCACCGCCATGCCGGCGCTGGCCTTCGTCACCACCTGGTGGGTGGTCGGCCTGCCGATGATGCTGTTCCTGTCTGCGCTGCAGCAGATCCCGGCCGACCTGTACGAGGCCGCCGCGCTGGACAACGCCAGTCGCTGGGCCACCTTCAGCCGCATCACCCTGCCCAGCCTGCGCCGCACCGTGGTGCTGGTGGTGGTGATCGAGGTGCTGCGCCAGATCCAGGTCTTTCCGCAGGTGATGCTGCTGACCAATGGCGGCCCGAGCAACAGCACCCGGCCGATCGTGCAGTTCATCTATGAACAGGGCTTTGTGGCACTCACGCTGGGCTATGCCTCGGCCGCCACGCAAGTGCTGCTGGTGTTCATGCTGGCCGGGGTGTCGCTGCAGCTGTGGCTCGAGCGCAGCGGCCAGAAGGGAAACGCATGATGAAACAAGACCGCAGCTGGTTTGAACGCGGCGTGCTGGCGGGCCTGCTCCTGCTGGCCCTGTTCTGGCTGTTGCCCATGCTCTGGGTGCTGGCCCTGTCGCTCAAGCCCAATGAGCTGCTGATGTCGCGCGCCGACGTGTTCCTCGGCCCGCCTTACACGCTGGAGAACTTCGGCGACATCCTGCAGTCCTCGATGGTCTTCCGCTGGCTGGGCAACAGCGCCATCGTGGCCCTGACCCAAACCGCCGGCGTGCTGGTGTTGTCGTCGCTGGCTGGCTATGGCTTCGCCCGCACCGAGTTCCCGGGCCGGCGCTGGCTGTACGGCCTGGTGCTGATCGGCCTGGCCGTGCCGGGCCAGGCGATCTTCATCCCGCTGCACCGGATGATGGCCACGCTGGACCTGCAGAACACCCATGCCGGCCTGATCCTGCCGTGCCTGGCCGCGCCCTTTGGCGTCTACCTGATGACGCAGTATTTCCGCGCCATTCCGGCCGAGCTGGAGGAAGCCGCGCTGCTCGACAACGCCTCGCGCTTCAAGACCTTCTGGCGGGTGCTGCTGCCGCTGACCTTGCCGGCGCAGGCCACCCTGGGCATCTTCACCTTCCTGGGCTCGTGGAACGACTATGTCTGGCCGCTGGTGATTGCCACCAAGCCCGAGATGTACACCCTGACCCGCGGCCTGGCCTCGATGCAGTCCAACTATGCGCAGTCCGAAGGCCTGGGCTTTCTGATGGCCCAGGCGATCTTTGCCGCCGCCCCGGTGCTGCTGGTCTATGCCTTCTTCCAAAAGTTCCTGGTGACGGCCGTGGCCGGCACGGGCCGGCGCTGAGATACCGACGATGTTCTCCTTCCGCAAAACCCACGCTGCGCTCGCTGGTCTGGCCGGCCTGCTGCTGTTCGGCCTGCTGGCCAGCCAGTGGAGCAGTTCGGCCGCGCCGGCCGAGCCCACCGCTGCGCGCCCCGCCGGCACCGAGATCACGCTGATGCGCTTTTTCGGCAGCTGCGAGGCCAAATACGGCCGCACCACCGACCCGGCACTTGCCAGTGGCGAGTGCGGCATCCTCACCGCCCTGATCAACCGCTTCAATGCCACCAATCCGGACGGCATCGTGGTCAAGACCCAGGTCACCGAGTGGGGCCCCTACTACGACCAGCTCAATGCCCGGCTGGTGGCCAAGGACGCGCCGACCATCTCGGTCATGCATGAATCGCTGCTGGGCGACTATGTGCGCCGCAAGCTGGTGCTGCCGCTCGACGAAGGCCTGGCCCAGGTGGGCGTGGACACGGCCGACTTCACTGACCATGCCCGCCGCGGCGTGACCGTGGCCGGCCAGGTCCATGCCCTGCCTTTCGACACCTGGTCCTGGCTCTGGCATGTCAACCTCAACCTGATGCGCCAGGCCGGCCTGCTGCAGGCCGACGGCAAGCCCGTGCTGCCGCGCAACCCGGCCGAGCTGCTGGAGCAGGCCCGGCGCTTCAAGAAGGCCACCGGCAAGCCCTACTTTGCCTGGGCCGTGGCCAACGAGACCGTGGCCCAGACCCGCACCTTCCTGACCCTGGTCTACCAGCAGAACGGCAAGCTGTTCGGTGCCGACGGCCGCAGCATCGACGTGAGCGGCCCCGAGGCCCGCACCGCCCTGCAGCTGATGAAGCAGCTCTATGACGAAGGCCACATCAAGCCCAATGCCGACTACGGCGGCGCCAACCGGGCCTGGCTCAATGGCGAGGCCGGCACCATCGTCGTCGGAACCTGGACCATCGACCAGTTCATGGCCGAGGCCGAGAAGTCGGACTCGCCGCTCTACAAGGGCTATCACGTCACGCCCTTCCCGCAGCTCTATGCCAGCCCGGCCCTGTTCGCCGACGGCCATGCCTGGGTGCTGATGCGCCAGGGTGTGCACAGCGAGGCCGAGCGCCTGGCCGCGCTGAAGCTGCTGAAGTTCCTCTACGACAACGACGTGGCCTGGGCCCGCACCGGCCACCTGCCCACCAGACGTGCCCAGGCGGCCAGCCCGGCCTTCACCAGCCTGCCCTTCCGCGACGGCCTGCTGTCCATCACCCGCAACGGCCAGGGCATGCCGGGCGAAGTGCCGGTGCAGCGCGCGGTCGAGAACCTGATCGGCGAAGAGATCACCAACCTGGTCATCGCCAACAAGCCGCTGGACCAGGTCATCGCCAGCATCGACAAACGCGTCAACGTGGCCCTGCGCAAGGCCCGGCGCTGAACGCCCAGACCCATTCAACACCTCTCTCGATTCATTGCAGACCATCACCATGTTTCAAGCCCAACTCACCGTCGACCGCGACTTCACCATCGCCCCGCTGGACCGCCGCCTGTTCGGCGTGTTCGTCGAGCACATGGGCCGCTGCGTCTACACCGGCATTTATGAACCCGGCCACCCCAGGGCCGATGAACAAGGCTTCCGCCAGGACGTGATCGAGCTGACCACCGAGCTGGGCGCGACCATCGTGCGCTATCCCGGCGGCAACTTCATGTCCGGCTACAACTGGGAGGACGGCGTCGGCCCGCAGGCCGACCGGCCCACCCGGCTGGACCTGGCCTGGTTCAGCACCGAGACCAACCAGGTCGGCACCAATGAGTTCATGGACTGGAGCAGGAAGGTCGGCATCGAGCCCATGTACGGCGTGAATCTGGGCACCCGCGGCCCCGACGAGGCCCGCCACTACATCGAGTACTGCAACCACCCGGGCGGCACCAAGCTGTCGGACTGGCGCCAGCAGCATGGCTACGCCGAGCCGCACAACATCAAGTTCTGGTGCCTGGGCAACGAGATGGACGGCCCCTGGCAGATCTGCCGCAAGACGGCTGAGGAATACGGCCGCATCGCCCTGGAGACCGGCAAGCTGCTGAAGATGGTCGACCCGACCATCGAGCTGGCCGCCTGCGGCTCGTCAGCCCATGACATGCCGACCTATGGCAGCTGGGAGAACACGGTGCTGGAGCATGCCTTCGACGTGGTCGACTACATCTCGCTGCACACCTACTTCTCCAAGTACAGCACGCTGGCCGCCATGGGGCAGGGCTCGCAGAATCCCGACGACCTGCTGAGCACCGGCGACTACCTGGCGCAGATCGAGACCACCGGCCACTTCATCGACGAGATCGTCGCCGTGGCCGATGCGGTGGCGGCGCGCAAGCACTCGCCCAAACGCGTGATGTTGTCGTTCGACGAATGGAACGTCTGGTACCGCGCCCGCCACGGCGAGCACCTCAAACCCGCCGGCTGGCCGGTGGCACCGCGCCTGCTGGAAGAGGTCTACAACGCCGAAGACGCGCTGCTGATCGGCGGCGTGCTGACCACGCTGATGAACCATGCCGACCGCGTCAAGGTGGCCTGCCTGGCCCAGCTGGTCAATGTGATCGGCCCGATCATGACCGAGCCGGGCGGTGCGGCCTGGCGCCAGACCATCTTCCACCCCTTTGCCCAGGCCGCCAAATGGGGCCGTGGCACGGTGTTGCGGCCGCTGCTCAGCAGCCCGGGCTATGCCCATGCCAAGCTGGGCGAGCTGTCCTATCTGGTGGCCAGCGTGGTTGACGATGCCGAGACCGGCACCACCGCCGTGTTCGTGCTCAACCGCCACCTGACCGAAGCCATGGACCTGCGCATCAACCTGCGCTCGCTCGGCCACGAGCGCGAGCTGATCGAGGCCCAGCAGCTGCACCATGCCGACCTGAGTGCCACCAACACCGCCGACCACCCCGACGAGGTGGCGCCCCGCGCGCTGACCGGCGTGGTGGTGGACGGCGAATCCCTGCGCGCCACGCTGCAACCCGCGTCGTGGAATGTCATCGTCACCCGGGCCCGCCGGGCCTGAGCGACCCGACCGAAACCTTCTTCAGCCAACCCCAAGCTGCCCGCCCGCCAGGCGGCATGGGCAGCGCTTTGCCCGCCGATGGATCGACCCTTGTCATGACTGCCGCCGAAACTGCTGCCCCGCCCGTCCGCAACCCGGCCGGCTCACGCCCTGCCGACTGGCATCACCCCTGGCTGCCGCAGCGGGCCGATCCGCACCTGTCGCTGCACGACGGGCGCTACTCCTTCACCGCCTCGGTGCCGGGCTTTGATGCGATCGAACTGCGCAGCGCCACCGGCATTGCCGAGCTGCCGGCGGCGCCGGCCCGGATCATCTGGCGCAAGCATGCCAGCGGCCCGATGAGCTGGCACATCTGGGCGCCCGAGCTGCACCGCATCGACGGCCAGTGGGTGATCTACTTTGCCGCCAGCGAGGCGGGCGACATCTGGAAGCTGCGCATGCACGTGCTGACCTGCGACGGCGCCGATCCGATGAGCGGCGAGTGGGTCGAGCGCGGCCAGATCTCCACGCCCATGGACAGCTTTGCGCTGGACGCGACGCTGCTGACCCACCAGGGCCGGCACCACCTGGTCTGGGCCCAGAAAGACCCTGCCATCGAGGGCAACACCAACCTCTACATTGCCGCCCTGGCCAACGCCTGGACCCTGGCCAGCGCCCCGGTGCGCCTCAGCCAGCCCGACCAGCCCTGGGAGCAGATCGGCTTTCTGGTCAACGAGGGCCCGGCCGTGCTGCAGCGCCATGGCAAGCGCTTCATCACCTACTCGGCCAGCGCCACCGACGCCAACTACTGCATGGGCCTGCTGTGGGCCGACGAACAGGCCGACCCGCTGGACGCCAGCGCCTGGCACAAGGCCAGCCAGCCTGTGTTCGCCAGCGCCAACGGCCAGTTCGGCCCCGGCCACAACTGCTTCGTCACCACGCCCGACGGCGCCACCGACCTGCTGGTCTACCACGCCCGCAACTACCGCGACATCGTCGGCGACCCGCTGAACGACCCCAACCGCCATGCCCGCATCCAGGCGTTTGGCTGGCGGGCCGATGGCCTGCCCGACTTCGGCCAACCGGTGGCCGACGGGCCCTATTGGCTGCCCGAGCCCTGAACCGAATCACCACCGCACCACCGGAGGGGCAGCGCACCCCGACGGTTTCCACATCCAGTACCCGCGCATCCCAAAAGCTGAAACCAGCACCACCCTGCACAGGAGACAAACATGAAGAAGATCCCGACCCACCGTCCCGGCCCGCGCCTGCACCGCGTGGCCCTGGCCACCGCCATGGCCATGGCCGCCCCGCTGGCGGGCGCCCAGACCGCCGAGGCTGACAAGGGCACGGTCATCACCGTGACCGGCGTGCGCAAGGCCGTCGAAACCGCGCAGACCATCAAGCGCGAGTCCGATCAGGTGGTGGACGCCATCGTTGCCGACGACATCGGCAAGTTTCCGGACAAGAACGTGGCCGAGATCCTGGGCCGGGTGACCGGCGTGCAGACCGTGCGCGACTCGGGCGAAGCCGGCCAGGTCATCGTGCGCGGCCTGGGCGGCATCGTTACGTTGCTGAACGGCCGCGAGATCTTCACCGCCACCGGCCGCAGCCTGTTCATGGCCGATGTGCCGGCCACCATGCTCAAGCAGATCGATGTCTACAAGACGCAGGGCGCCGAGTTCGTCGAAGGCGGCACGGCCGGCGTGATCGATGTGCGCACCAACCGCCCGCTGGACTTCAAGGGTCGTGAGCTGTCGGTGGCCCTGAAGGGTGAGTACCGGGACAAGGCGAAGTCCACCAATCCGGACATCAGCGGCATGTACTCCGACCGCTGGACCACCGGCTACGGCGAGTTCGGCGCCCTGCTGGGACTGTCGTTCCAGCGCGGCAAGTACCAGGACGAAACTGCCTGGGTCTCGCCCCCGATCCCGGTGGACCGCGCCCTGCACACCGTCGACGGCGTGACCGGTGGCACCGGCACCGTGACCGGCTTTGACGCCATGGGCCGGGTGATGAACGTGGGCGACCGCCGCCGCGACGCCGCCAACTTCGCCCTGCAATGGCGGCCGCAAGCTGACCTCGAGGTCTATGCCGAAGGCTTCAAGACCCTGATCAAGCACGACTCCGAGAGCGACTTCTTCGTTGGTGCCCTGCCCTGGTGGAACGGCGGTGCAACCATCACCACCATCCCCGGCACCAACAACATCGGCAGCCTGACCCATCCGGCCGCTGACAACTTCACCCTGGCCTCGACCCAGGCCCGGCGCGATCGCTCCGAAGGTGAGCAGTACGCCCTGGGCACCCGCTGGGACGCCACCAGCGCCCTGCGCCTGAGCGGCGAATACGTGCACACCAAGAGCAAGTACTCCCGCGCCAACCCGATCATGGACAGCGTCTGGTTCGCCCCCAAGGCGGTCGAGGCCACGGTGGTCAATGGCGGTGGCTACCTCAACTATCCCAATGGCGGCGTGACGGACGCGGCCAACTGGAAGATCTTCGCCTTCTTCGACAACCACCAGCGCGACGACAGCCACGCCAACGATGTGCGCGCCGATGCCAGCTATGTGCTCGACGGCGGCTTCTTCAAGGAGCTGATCGGTGGCGTGCGCCTGAACCGGCGCACCGCCGAACACATCAACAATGTGGACGGCTTCACCTCAACCCCGGGCGCGCTGCAAGTGCCGCTGTCGTCAGTCGAGGGCCTGGCCTGCCTGTCCCGGCCCACCGGGGGTGACTATGGCTTCAAGCAGTTCGCCACGCCTTGCCGCGACTTCCTGCTGAACCACACCGCCCAGGCCCGTGAACTGGCCACCGGCAGCAGCGTGGCCAAGCCCGACGATCCGCTGAGCTACTACAAGGACGTGGAGACCACCACTGCCGTCTACCTGAAGACCAAGTTCGGCCTGACCCTGGGCGGCGTGCCCATCGACGGCACCGGCGGCGTGCGGGTGGTGCGCACCGAGCAGGACCTGACCGGCTTTGCCAGCGTCAACGGCGTGCCCTCGGCCACTCCGTTCAACACCGTCACCACCGGCACCGACGCCCTGCCCAGCCTGAGCCTCAAAGCCACGCTGGACCCCAAGCTGATCGCCCGCGTGGTCGCCGGCAAGGCCATCCAGCGGCCCAACTTCGCCGACTTCAACCCCGGTCTGCGCCTGTATCCCTCCAACGGCAACACCACGCTGTCGGTGGGCAATGCCGGCAACCCGGACCTGAAGCCGATCGAGTCGAAGAACCTCGACGCGACGCTGGAGTGGTACTTTGCGCCCACCGGCTCGCTGACCGGCACGGTGTTCCGCCACGACTTCAGCAACTTCCTGCTGTTCAAGGGCCTGCCCGAGACCTACGACGGCATCACCTACACCGTGACCCGGCCGTACAACGCGCAGGACGGTCGTCTGCAGGGCTTCGAGCTGGCTTACCGCCAGTTCTATGACGGGCTGCCGGGCTGGATGAGCGGCCTGGGCCTGGAGGCCAACTTCACGATGATGAAGGGCGGCCTGACCGACCCGACCACCGGCAAGACCAACCAGTTCCCGGGCATGTCCAAGACCGCCTACAACCTGGTCGGCCTGTACGAGAAGAATGGCTGGTACGGTCGCCTGGCCTACAACTGGCGCTCCAAGTTCGTGGCCGAGTCCAACTACCGCGCCACCGGTCTGGACCTGGTCGTCGATCCGCTGCGCTGGCTGGATGCCTCGATTGGCTACAACTTCAGCCCCAACCTGACCGTGGGCCTGGACGCCAACAACATCCTGGACCAGGACTACCACGACTACCACGGCGAGCCCAACCAGCCGCGTGACGTGCGCCGCTACGACCGGACCTTCGGCCTGTCGCTGCGCTGGAAGCTGTAAGCGCAGCCTGCGCCCCATGAAGGCAGCCGCCGGGCCTGACCCGGCCCGGCGGCGCCTTCCTTTCTCTCCCGATTTCCTGATCCATGAAACGCCTGCTCCTGCTGGGACTCTTCGCCATGCAAAGTGCCGTCCAAAGCGCCACCGTCGACCTGCGCATCGACACCACGCACCCCGGTCCAGTGGTCCACAAGGACGTCTACGGCCAGTTCGCCGAGCACCTGGGCACGGGCGTCTACGGCGGCCTGTGGGTCGGCACCGATTCGCCCATCCCCAACACCCGCGGCTGGCGCAATGACGCGGTGGCCGCCCTGAAGGCGCTGAACGTGCCGCTGGTGCGCTGGCCCGGCGGCTGCTTTGCCGACGAATACCACTGGCGCGACGGCATCGGCCCGGCCGCGCAACGGCCCAAGCGCCTGAACAAGCTCTGGGGCGGCGTGCTCGAGCCCAACCAGGTCGGCACCCACGAGTTCTTCGACCTGGTCGAGCAGCTCGGTGCTGACGCCTATGTCAACGGAAACCTGGGCTCGGGCTCGGTGCAGGAGATGGCCGACTGGCTGGAGTACCTGACCAGCGACAGTGCCAGCACCCTGGCGGACGAGCGCCGCAAGAACGGCCGCCAAGCACCCTTCAAGCTGACCCACTTTGCCGTGGGCAATGAGGCCTGGGGCTGCGGCGGCCACATGACGCCCGAAACCTATGCGGCCCAATACCGGCAGACCGCCACCTTCCTGCGCAGCCCGAACCGGCCCAAGTTGATCGCCGCTGGCGGCAACGATGCCGACACCCGCTGGACCGAGGTGCTGAGCCGAGAGATCACTCATACGGTGGACGCCATCGCCCACCACTACTACACCTTCCCCAGCGGCCAATTCGACGGCAAAGGCCGCTCGCGCGGCTTTGGCGAGGCTGAATGGATCAGCACCCTGGCCAACGCCCACAAGCTGGGCGGCTTCATCGACAAGAACCTGGCCGTGCTGGACAAGAACGACCCGAACAAGAAGCTGGCCTTCTATGTCGACGAGTGGGGCACCTGGTACGACGATGACCCCGAGCTGAAGCACCGCGGCCTGCTGGCCCAGCACAACACCTTGCGCGACGCGCTGGTGGCGGCCCTGCACTTCAACCTGTTCCATGAGCGGGCCGAGCGGGTGCGCATGGCCAACATCGCCCAGATGACCAATGTGCTGCAGGCCATGCTGCACACCGAGGGCGAGCGCATGGTGCTGACCCCGACATACCACGCCTTTGCGCTCTACCGGCCGTTCCAGGGCGCCACCAGCCTTCCTGTCACGCTGGGCCCGGTGCCCGAACTGCCCAGTGGCGACTACCGCCTGCCGGCGATCAGCGTGAGTGCCGCCCGGGCCACCGACGGCCGGCTGGTGCTGGCCATCGTCAACAGTGCACCCCACACCGCCCACAGCCTGCGTCTGCAGCTGCCCGCTGGCGCACCGAAGTCGGCCAGCGGCCTGCAGATCACCGGCCCGGCGCTGGACGCGCACAACACCTTTGACCAGCCCGACACCGTGCGGCCGCAGGCGGTGCAGTACCGCGCGAAGGAGGGCGTGCTCAGCATCGCCCTGCCGGCCGCCTCGGTGCAGGTCCTGACCCTGGAGCCCTGAGATGCGCATGCCCTCGAAACCCGCCCCCGCCCCGATCAACCGCCGCACCGCGCTGGCGGCCGTCAGCCTGGCCTTGTCGGGCTGCGGCGGCGGCGGCTCGGCCTCGGCGGCGCCCAGCCCCGCACCCGCACCCGCACCCGCACCCGCACCCGCACCCGCACCAGGGCCTGCCCCTGCGCCGGCCCCCGCCGTCAGCTTCACCAATGTGGCCGTGCACGATCCGTCGGTGATCCGCGTCGGCGGCAGCTGGTATGTGTTCGGCTCGCACCTGGCCGCCGCCCGCTCCACCGACCTGCTGAACTGGCAGCTGGTGGCCGATGGCGTGAACGACGCCAATCCGCTGTTCACCAAGGTCTTGACCGCCCTGGCACCGACCTTTGCCTGGTCACAGGCCACCAGCTTGTGGGCCGCTGACGTGGCCCAGCTGCCCGACGGCCGCTTTGCCCACTACTACAACAGCTGCAAGGGCGACTCGCCGCGCTCGGCCATGGGTCTGGCCCTGTCCAACCAGATCGAAGGCCCGTACACCAATGTGCAGATCTTCCTGAAGAGCGGCATGTGGGGCGAGATCAGCGAGGACGGCCGCACGGTCTATGACCCGCTGGTCCACCCCAATGCCGTCGATCCGCAAGCCTTCAAGGACGCTGCCGGTGCGTGGTGGTTGCTCTACGGCTCCTACTCGGGGGGCTTGTTCATCCTGACGCTGGACCCGGCCACCGGCCTGCCGCAAGCCGGCCAGGGCTATGGCAAGCACCTGATGGGCGGCAACCACAGCCGCATCGAGGGCGGCTACATCCTCTACAGCCCCGAGTCCAGCTACTACTACCTGTTCACCAGCTTTGGCGGGCTGGACGCCGCCGGCGCCTACAACCTGCGGGTGGCCCGCTCACGATCGCCCGACGGCCCCTATCTGGACGCGGCCGGCCGCGACATGAGCCAGTGCAAGAGCGACCCGAGCAAGCCTCTGTTCGACGACGCGGGCATCGCCCCCTATGGCCAGAAGCTGATCGGCAACCACCAGTTCGCCCTGCTGGCCGGCGAGACCGGCACCGCGCCGGGCTATGTCTCGCCCGGCCACAACTCGGCCGCCTACGACGCGGCCACCCGCCAGCACCTGCTGTTCTTCCACACCCGCTTTCCGGGCCGGGGCGAGGCCCATGAAGTGCGCGTCCACGAGTTCCACCTCAATGCCGAGGGCTGGCCGGTGGTGGCGCCACTGCGCTATGTGCCCGCCAGCCTGAGTGCCACACCCCTGGCCACTGCCGTCAGTGCCACCGAGGCGGCTGGAAGCTACAAGCTGGTCAACCACGGCAAGGACATCAGCGCCGCCATCAAGCCTTCTACCGCGCTCAGCCTGCTGGAGGACGGCACGATGAGCGGCGGCCTCGCAGGCCGCTGGAGCCACCAGGGCAACAACCTGATCCGCCTGAGCCCGGACGGCGCAGCCGCCTTTGACGGCGTGCTCTCGCGGGGCTGGAATCCCAACACCTCGGCCTTCACCGTGGTCTTCAGCGCCCAGTCGGCCGAGGGCGTGTCGCTCTGGGCCATCCACGCATGAGCCGGGGCTTGAACCTGGCTGCCCGGCTGATGCGC